>NZ_JBLZFZ010000031.1:0-87611 GCF_050753385.1 Pantanalinema rosaneae CENA516 | reverse complement strand
AGATGTGTATAAGAGACAGGGTAGGGAGATGGGGAGGTAGGGAGATGGGGATAGGTGAGTTGGGTGATGGTGGGTTGGTTAATGGTGGATAACTGATAGTGATGATGAAAACAATTTTAGTGATTGAAGACGAACCAACGATTCGGGAGATTATTACAGAGTTTCTCGAAGACGTTGATTTTCAGGTGATTAGTGCTGAGAATGGGGCGCGGGGCATCGAATTGGCGGTCAGTCACACTCCAGATTTAATTTTGTGCGACATTATGATGCCAGAGTTGGATGGGTATGGGGTCTTAACTCATCTGCGATCTCAGCCTCACATGGCAACGATTCCCTTTGTGTTTTTGACCGCCAAGGCAGATAAGCCTGATATGCGGCAGGGGATGGAATTGGGTGCCGATGATTATGTCACGAAGCCGTTTACACGGGCTGAACTACTCAATGCTGTCAACTCGCGTTTGGATAAACAGGCGACCGTTAGCCAACACTATCGGCATAAATTGGATGATCTACGCAGTAGCATTTCCTATTCCCTACCCCACGAGTTACTGACTCCGTTGAATGGCGTAGCCGGATTGTCCGATTACCTGAAGGAATCTTACAAAACCATCAAGCCCGATGAAATTTTGGAAGTCGCCGATCTGATTCATCGGTCTGCCAAACGGTTGACGCGAGTGGTACAAAATACGCTGCTATATGCCCGTCTGCATTTGCTGTCTGAAGAAACAGACCCGTCGCGCGAGTATCTGAGCGATTTCGTAGAGCAACCCGATCTGATGATTACAAGAGCGGCTCAAACTGCCGCCATCGATCGCGCCGCCGATCTCCATCTAGAACTTGATACCGCTTCAGTCCGCATTTCGGAACCGAATCTGATCAAAATTGTGGAAGAACTGGTTGATAACGCCTGTAAGTTCTCTGAGCCAGGGACTCCAATTCAAGTCAGGAGTCGATCGCAGGACGATCGCTACATTCTCGAAGTGTCCGATCAGGGACGGGGAATGACCCCCACCCAAGTGGCGGATGTGGGTGCCTATGTGCAATTTGAACGTAAATTCTATGAGCAACAAGGCTCAGGGTTAGGATTGGCGATCGTCCGGCAACTGGTGCAAATCCATAGTGGGGAGCTGGTGATCGATAGCGAACCCAACCATCACACGATCGTTCGCGTTAGCCTACCCATGAACTAATTACGCCCCTACCGCCCCGACCTCCTCACCTCCCCATCTTCCCCCCTCCCAGTAGCGTATCCTGAAAGATAGCGTTGAGTTTTCTCGATCATGTTACGCCGACCAAAAAAAGGCTGGACTCCTGAACATTGGGCAAGCTGGAAGCCATTTGGTTTAGGAGAACAATATCCGAATAATTATTGGGAAGTATTTCGGGCAATTTGGCAGAGCCGCGATCGCTTACCCTACGCCTGGGATGTGCTAAACCAGGGAGTTTGTGATGGGTGTGCCCTGGGGACAACGGGCATGAAAGATTGGACGCAGGACGGACTGCATGTGTGTAATGTGCGGTTGCGGTTATTGCGGCTGAATACCATGCCTGCGATGGATCATCGTTTACTCGAAGATTTATCCCAACTTCAAGGTAAAAGTAATGCCGAACTGCGGGAACTGGGACGATTACCCTACCCAATGGTGCGCTACAAAGGGGACAAAGGATTCCAGCGAGTCAGTTGGGATGCCGCGTTAGACTTGATCGCCGATCGCATTCGCCAAACGACTCCCGATCGGTTAGGGTTTTACATCACCAGTCGGGGCACCGTGAATGAAACCTACTACGTCACCCAGAAAGCGGTACGGGCAATAGGGTGCAATCATATTGATAATGCGGCGCGGATTTGTCACTCGCCCAGTACCTCAGCGTTAAAACAAACGATCGGCGCTGCCGCCACCACCTGTTCCTATAAAGATTGGATCGGTACCGATCTGCTGGTGTTTATCGGGTCTAATGTGGCGAATAACCAGCCAGTCACCGTGAAGTATTTGCATCTGGCGAAGAAAGCGGGGACGCGGATTGTCGTGATCAATAACTACCGGGAACCTGGAATGGAGCGGTACTGGGTGCCGTCCGTGGTAGAAAGTGCCTTGTTTGGTACTAAGTTTGCGGAAGATTTTTTCCTGGTGAATGTTGGGGGTGATATTGCCTTTCTGAATGGCACAATCAAACATTTAATCGAAAATAATTGGCTCGATCGCGCGTTTATTCGTGATTACACCACAGACTTCGAGGCATTAAAAGCGGCTCTGGCAACCCAATCCTGGGAATCACTGGAACGGTTATCTGGGGCAACGCGGGAGGAGATGTCTGCCTTTGCCAAACTGGTAGCGGATGCCGAGAAAGCCGTATTTGTCTGGAGTATGGGAATTACTCAACATGAGTGTGGGGAAGATAATGTGCGATCGATTATCAATCTGGCACTCACCAAAGGGTTTGTGGGCAGAGAAGGCTGTGGATTGATGCCGATTCGCGGTCACTCTGGGGTGCAGGGTGGGGCAGAGATGGGCTGTTATGCCACGGCATTTCCGGGAGGCAAGCCCATTAATGCTGAGACAGCCACCGAACTAAGTCAGCATTGGGGCTTTGATGTACCCACAACGAATGGCATGATTGCTCCCGAAATGATTGATGCCGCTCATAAGGGCAACCTGGATCTTTTGTTTTCAGTGGGTGGAAATTTTCTGGAAGTATTGCCTGATCCGGACTATGTGGAAGCTGGATTGCAGCAAGTACCGTTACGGGTACACATGGATATTGTCTGTGCTCAACAGATGTTTCTAGAACCCGGTGAAATAGTCGTATTATTGCCAGCGACCACCCGCTATGAAATGCCGGGAGGCGTGACCGAAACCAGCACCGAACGGCGTGTGATCTTCAGTCCCGAGATTCTGGGACATCGGATTGGAGAAGCGCGTCCAGAATGGGAGGTGTTTCTTGATCTGGCGCGACGGGTTAAACCAGAATTGGCGGAGCAACTCACCTTTGCCAATACATCTGCCATCCGCGCAGAAATTGCTTTAGTCAACCCTCAGTATGCCGGAATTCAACATCTCAAACAGGCGGGGGATCAGTTTCAATATGGAGGGACTCATCTCTGCTTTGGCTGGAACTTCACTACACCCGATCGCAAAGCTCACTTTTCGGTGTTAACGCCACCCGATCGCGAAGTTCCCGAAGGCTGTTTTTTAGTCACCACTCGGCGCGGTAAACAATTTAATAGTATGGTGCAGGAACGCAAAGACGCGATTACCGGAGCCTTCCGAGAGGCAATTCTGATCAGTCCAGAAGACCTGACGAAATTGGGATTAACGGATGGCGATCGGGTTGTCTTGAAAAATGACCTGGGCGAATATGCCGGACGGGTCTATGCGGCTAGAGTCAAACCCGGAAATTTGCAAGTTCACTGGCCGGAAGGCAACACACTACTCGATCGCAGCAAACGATCACCCATTGGCGGAGTCCCGGATTACAACGCGATCGTCCGGCTCGAACCACAGTAGGTGACATCATGGGACGGGGGAGTAAAACCAAAATACAGGTTTGGGTGATTGACGGGAGTAACCGCCGATCGCGCTCTGATCATCTCGCTACTGAGGAACCATTAGAAATCCGGTTAACCTCGCCCCGTCGGACGATTGCCATTACCATGCGAACTCCGGGAGCCGACTTTGAACTGACGGCAGGTTTTTTGTATGGTGAAGGCGTGATCCGGCAACCGGGAGATATTCAACGATTGAGTTACTGCGTTGATCCAGACGTGGATGGCGAACAACGTCAGAACATTATCAATGTCGAACTGCATCCCGATCTGCAACCCAATTTGCAGCCTTTAGAACGCCATTTTTATACCTCTAGTGCCTGTGGCGTATGTGGCAAAGCCAGTTTGGATGCACTCAAACTTCGGCTTGATCAACCGATTCCCACTGGACAACAAGTGACGGCGGCAGTCATCTGCTCCTTGCCCGATCGCCTGCGACAGGCTCAGGGCATTTTCAACAGTACCGGAGGACTCCATGCCGCCGCATTGTTCAACTTACAGGGAAATTTATTAGCGGTGCAAGAGGATGTCGGACGACATAATGCCCTGGATAAGTTGGTCGGTACAGCATTCCTCAATCGAGACTTACCCTGGCACGATCGCATAGTTTTAGTTAGCGGTCGCACCAGTTTTGAGATTTTGCAAAAATGTGTCACCGCCGGGGTGGCAATCGTCTGTGCGGTATCGGCTCCCAGTAGCCTTGCGGTTGAGGTGGCACGAGAATTTGGCATTACCTTAATCGGCTTCCTGCGGGGACAACGGTTTAATGTTTACTCTGGCATTGAACGGATTCAGAGCGACTAATCCCCAGGGTGCGACTAAAATCGAAACAATCTCAATGCTCAAACTTCTATCCAAAATCCTATGAGTGCGTTTCGAGTGGGTGTGGCAGGGCCAGTCGGTTCCGGTAAAACAGCGTTAGTCGATGCGTTGTGTAAGGCGATGCGCGATCGCTACCATCTAGCCGTGGTGACAAACGATATTTACACCCAGGAAGATGCTCAGTTTTTAGTGCGATCGCAGGCGTTGGAACGCGATCGCATTGTCGGAGTGGAAACCGGAGGATGCCCCCATACTGCCATTCGGGAAGATGCTTCGATGAACTTAGTAGCGATCGAAGACCTGGAACGCCGGTTTCTGGATCTGGATTTGGTATTTGTCGAAAGTGGTGGTGATAATTTAGCGGCAACCTTCAGCCCCGAGTTAGTCGATGCCACGATTTATGTGATTGATGTGGCGGGAGGCGACAAAATTCCCCGCAAAGGCGGCCCCGGCATTACCAAATCTGATCTATTAGTGATCAACAAAATTGATCTGGCACCCTACGTTGGAGCAGATCTGGCGGTGATGGAGCGTGACGCTCAGAAAATGCGCGGCGATAAGCCATTTGTGTTTACTAACTTAAAAACCCATGAAGGCTTATTGGCGGTGATGGACTTTATTCAAACCTGTGCCCATTTAAAGCGCTGACTAACGCCGACCTTCCCATATACCTAGCGTGAGTTTGCCCATGCAGGAGTAGGCTTGCCAATGATTCAACCACTAATGGGGGGATGCCTGCGACTAAACCTGGTTTTATCGAGCCATAAAGGGGAATCAGGTCAATTTCTGTCCCTCAGTAGATGGCATTTAACCCAACGATTCCCCTAACTTTATAAAATGAAATGCCTTTAACTAGGGAATAATCTCAAACGGTATACAGATATACAATTTTTCTTTTCTTGTAATCTTAGTATCTCAGGGTTATTACCGAGTTTCTGTTGTACTCGGCTTAGGTTTAGTGGGGAGCAAATCACTCCATGACAAGACAGTTTCGTCGGCGTGAATTTATTATTTTAGGCTCTACGGTCGCGGGTAGTGTGTTGCTAAAGTCGTGTGCAGGTGGCAACACTCCCACTGCGGACACAACCTCTCCAACGGCTACTTCTGCGGCAACCACCACATCGGGAGACACCATCAAGGTGGGCATTCTCCACTCGCTGAGTGGCACGATGGCAATCAGTGAGAAGAGTGTGGTAGATGCAGAGCAACTCGCGATCGAAGAGATCAATAATGCCGGTGGCGTATTAGGCAAGAAGATCGAACCGATCGTTGAGGATGGCGCATCCGATTGGCCCACATTCAACGAAAAAGCCAAGAAACTGATTGACCAGGATAAAGTCGCCACGGTATTTGGTTGCTGGACTTCTGCCAGCCGGAAAGCCGTGTTGCCTACGTTTGAATCGAAGAACCACATGTTGTGGTATCCCGTACAGTACGAAGGGCAAGAGTGTTCTAAGAATATCTTCTATACGGGGGCGGCTCCAAACCAGCAGATCGAACCTTCGGTAGATTGGTTGCTGGAAAAATATAAAGGACAACCCTTCTTCCTGGTGGGTTCCGATTACGTCTTCCCCCGGACTGCCAATACCATCATCAAAGCTCAGCTAGAAGCCAAAGGTGGCAAAGTGGTAGGTGAGGACTACATTCCTCTAGGCGGCACCGAAGTCACGCCGATTATTTCCAAGATTAAAGCAGCCATGCCAGATGGCGGCATCATTTACAACACCCTGAACGGTGACAGTAACGTTGCTTTCTTCAAGCAATTGCAAGGTGCAGGCATGGGGCCGGATAAGTATCCCTCTATGTCGGTCAGTATTGCCGAAGAAGAAGTCAAGGCGATCGGCGTGGAGTACCTCAAGGGTCATTATGCTGCCTGGAACTACTTCCAGACCGTTGATACGCCCGAAAGCAAGAAGTTTGTGGAAGCCTTTAAGAAGAAGTACGGTGACGATCGGGTAGTTAATGACCCGATGGAAGCGGCTTACATTATGGTGTACCTGTGGAAGCAGGCAGTTGAAAAGGCTGGTACAGCAGATGATCTAGAAAAAGTTCGGACAGCCGCCTATGGGCAAACCTTTGCGGCTCCCGAAGGCTCCGTCACCATGAATCCCAACCATCACATTTCTAAGTGGGTGCGGATTGGCGAAGTGCGGGATGATGGCTTATTTGAAATCGTCAATTCCACGACGGCAGCAGTTGCCCCTATACCCTGGAACCAGTTTGTTACCGACACTAAGGGCTACACCTGTGATTGGACAAAAACCGATGTCACGGCTCCCGATACTCCTGGTAAGTTCAAAATGAGCTAGTGGCTGGCATAACGATCGACTGACAGTTCGAGTGAATTTGGAGTTGGTCAGGAAGCATCTGGTGAATACCTACATGGGAGTGATGTCTCAAGGATTGCCAGATGCTTCACTTGTTGGGGATTTGACCCATGCTGCGAACTAGATCATGTGGCATTGAGGGATAGTTAAACGCGATCACGGCTCTTTACGCAATTTTCAGGTGGTATCACACTCTCTCAGCCCCCTAAATCCCCAATTCTGGGGGACTTTGAACATTAAAGTTCCCCCCAGGATTGGGGACTAGGGGGGCAAAAAGCAGACAGTAGGTAGACTTGGAGGTGATCGCGGCTCCTTAAAAGCGGAAATTTAAGCATTTATTTAAATTTTGGATCTTCGGTTACAGATTTCACGCTGTACCAAGATTGACCATGATTCACATGCAAGCGTTGGGATAGAACATTGACACAGCTTCTCGAATCGTTATTTGGCGGATTGAGCATTGGCTCCGTGTTGCTATTAGCCGCATTGGGGCTGGCGATCGTCTTTGGGCTGATGGGCGTGATCAACATGGCTCACGGCGAGTTCATGATGATCGGGGCATACACAACCTTTGTCGTGCAGAATGCCTTCAAACAAACCGCCTTCTCTGAGATCTATATCTTTTTTGCCTTAATTGCTGCCTTTATTGTGACGGCTCTACTGGGACTCTTATTAGAACGGGGAGTCGTGCGGTATCTCTATGGCAGACCCCTGGAAACTCTGCTGGCAACCTGGGGGGTGAGCTTGATTTTGCAGCAGTTGATCCGCAGTGTGAGTTGGCAGTTTGTCACCGGACTGGCGATTTTCTGTGGGTTGTTTTTTGCCGCCTGGTGGGTGTTGTCCCGTCGTCCCGACTTTGAACGGATTCGCGGTTGGGCGTTAGGTCTAATGTTTCCGCTATCAGCCGCGATCGCGCTAGTGATCTCTAACCTGCTGGGACAAACCTTTAAGCTCGCCATCACTAAACCCTGGTTTGGTACACAGGGGGTAGATGTGACGGCTCCTGCCTGGTTGCGGGGGGGCTTACAGATGGGCGGGTCACAACTGCCCTACACTCGCCTGTTTATTATTGTGTTGACGGCAATTTGTGTGTTTGGCGTGTACTGGTTCCTCAACAAAACCCCGTGGGGGCTGCGAATTCGGGCAGTGACCCAAAACCGCAGTATGAGTGCTTGCTTGGGAATTCCTACCAAAACGGTAGATGCGTTGACCTTTGCGATCGGTTCCGGGCTGGCAGGAGTGGCAGGAGTGGCAGTCAGTTTGCTGGGTTCCGTCAGTTCCAACACCGGACAGGCGTATATTGTGGATACCTTTATGGTCGTGGTCGTGGGAGGAGTCGGGAAGCTGGTCGGCAGTATTGTAGCGGCAGGGGTGATTGGGACACTCAGCTACGTGATTGGCTCGAATGCGATCGGTAATCTGGTCGCCAATCCGGTGATCAAGAGCTTTTTTGAATTCTTTGCGACAGCGAGCATGGCAAAAGTTATGGTGTTTGCCCTAATTATTGTCTTCTTGCAGTTCCGTCCGGCGGGTCTGTTCCCGCAAAAGGGTCGATCCGTGGATGCATAGGAGGCAACAATGACAGTCAAATCAATGGAAACGGTTGCCGAAATTCCTCAACGGATGACTGCCCGGAAACGCCGCAAAGCGTTGATTCTAGAAGCTGCGATCGTGGCAGTGGTAGCACTCATCCTATTGTTTGTGATGCCGCCATTGCTGACCGCGATCGGACAGGGAGTACGGGTCAATCAGTTGGGACGATTTCTGGCGCTGGCGATCGTCGCTCTAGGGATTGATCTGATCTGGGGCTATACCGGACTCCTCAGTTTGGGACATGGTATCTTTTTTGCCTTGGGCGGTTATGCCTTTGCGATGTTCCTGCAACTGCAACCGATCCCCGGACAACCCCCAGGACAAATTCCCGAATTCTTTTCGCTGTATGGGGTCAACCAATTACCTGCCTTCTGGCAACCATTCTATTCCTTACCATTTACCCTGTTAGCGGTGGTCTTGGTTCCGGCGATCGTCGCGGCAGTATTAGGCTATCTCGTATTCCGTAACCGGATTCGGGGAGTCTATTTCTCCATCCTGACGCAGGCGGCACTGATTGTCTTTTTTAACTTCTTCAATGGTCAACAGAAGTTAATCAATGGGACAAATGGACTGAAGACCGACACTGCCACATTGTTTGGCTTGCAGGTAGGCAGTAGCCCCATGATCCAGGGGGGATTCTATGCCTTGAGTGTTCTGTTGCTGGCAGCGGGATATGCTCTCTGTCGTTGGATCACCAGTGGACGGATGGGTCGGATGCTGGTCGCCATTCGGGATGATGAAACGCGGGTACGCTTCTCTGGCTACAATCCGACAGGCTATAAGGTCTTTGTTTTTGCGATTTCCGCCGCTTTAGCGGGAGTTGCTGGAGCCTTATACACGGTGCAATCGGGCATCATTACCCCCAAAGCGATGGATGTTGCCTTCTCGATCGAGATGGTGATTTGGGTGGCGGTCGGCGGTCGTGCCACGTTAGTTGGAGCCATCCTGGGGGCGCTGATTGTCAACTTTGCCCGGACGCTGTTGAGCGAACAATATCCTGAGTTCTGGCTATTCTTCCAGGGCGCGTTGTTCTTGATTGTGGTGACGGTACTGCCCAGTGGCATTTTGGGATGGTTCCGAACCGACGGTATTAACTGGGTGCGATCGCTGATCGGTCGGCCTCAACTTGTGCAAACCTATCCCAGCCTGGAATCAGATCCGGAAGTGGTATATGAACGAGAAACTCTTGGCGATCGAGAATCTGACCGTTAGTTTTGACGGGTTTAAAGCGATTAACAACCTCAATTTCAGCATGGCTGAAGGCGAGTTGCGGGTGGTGATTGGGCCGAATGGTGCCGGAAAAACTACCTTTATGGATGTGATTACGGGCAAAACCAAACCCACGGAAGGACAGGTCTTCTTTAAGGGAAGGAATCTGCGTCCCTTTAAAGAACATGAAATTGCTCGGATGGGGATTGGTCGCAAGTTTCAGACTCCCCGCGTTTACCAAAAGCTCACCCCACGGGAAAATTTGGAACTGTCCTGTTCCCGGCAAAAACATGTGTTTGCCTCCCTGTTTGGTCATACATCCACCGCCGAACATCGCACCGTTACGGGGTTACTAGAGACGATCGGGCTAGCCCTCAAAGCTGACATTCCGGCTGAACTGTTGTCGCATGGGGAAAAGCAACGGCTAGAAATTGGCATGTTAGTGGCGCAATCTCCCGATCTACTCTTAGTCGATGAACCCGTCGCGGGACTGACGGATGAAGAAACTGAAAAAGTCGGTGATCTCCTGCTGGCACTGGCAGAAAGCCATTCCATTATCGTGATTGAACATGATATGGAATTTGTCCGGCAGATTGCCCGGAAAGTCACCGTCTTGCATCAAGGTTCGGTGCTGTGTGAAGGCAGCATTGAGGAAGTTCAGAATGATCCCCGAGTGATCGAGGTGTATTTGGGACAACAGCCTTCGATCTCACCCCATCAAATGAAAATTTTGCGAATTATCGCGGCAATGGCATGGGCAGATGGCGAGCTATCTCCTGATGAAACGAATTTAATCCTGATGCAACTGAGTTGTTTATTCTCTGATGATCCAGAGCAGCAACACCAGCTCCGAGAGGAACTGCGGGTCTATCTATTACAAGATGTGCCTGTGGAAGCGGCCTTAGCGGAGATTGAGAGTGAGCAAGAACGAGAACTGGTTGCCAGATTGAGTTTTGACGTGATTCGCGCCAGTGCCCGTCAGGGTGATCCGTCGCTGGTGAATCAGGCAGAGGCGATCGCGTACCAGGACTTGATCCAACTCCTGCAACTACCCCCCGAAACCCTAACTCGCCTGGAAATTGAGGTTTAATCGCATGACATCGACTCTAGAAGCATCGATCGCCAATCCAGATGCCACAGCTTACATGCTGGAAATCTCTGGACTGAACGTGTTTTATGGAGAAAGCCATATCTTACGGAATGTGGATATGAGCGTTGCTCCCGGCAAAATGGTGTGTTTGATTGGACGCAATGGGGTAGGCAAGACCACCTTGCTGAAAACCATCATGGGGTTGTTGAGTCCGCGCAGTGGCGAGATTCGGTTAGAGGGTCGAGTGCTTAATCCGCTAACCCCCGATCGTCGCGCTCGGTTAGGCATTGGCTATGTGCCGCAGGGACGTGAGGTGATTCCCCGGTTAAGTGTCAAAGAAAACTTAATTTTGGGGCTGGAAGCTCGACCCCAGGGTAGTAAGGGTAAAGCGGAAATTCCAGAGGATATCTTTGAGTTATTTCCCGTCCTGAAAACCATGCTGAATCGGATGGGAGGCGATTTGAGTGGGGGACAACAACAACAACTGGCGATCGCCCGGGCTTTAATGGGTCGTCCTCGCTTATTGGTACTGGATGAACCTACGGAAGGGATTCAACCCTCGATTATTCTGGAGATTGAAGCGGCAGTCAAACGGATTGTGCGGGAAACAGGGATTTCAGTGTTACTGGTCGAGCAACATCTCCATTTTGTCCGGCAGGCAGATTGGTATTACGCCATGCAAAAAGGGGGGATTGTCGCCCAGGGTGCTACCAGTGAACTCAGCAATGAAGTGATTCAGCGGTTCCTGGCGGTTTAATGTCTAATTCCTGGCAGGGCAATTTAGAGTTAATCTATGGTGTGCGATCGGGGGCAACCCAATTACTCAAAGATCGCAGTCAAGCCCCGTTCAAACTTCAGAGATCGTTTTATCCCGAAGGTAGCAAGGTTTGCCATAACGTGATTCTGCATACAGCAGGGGGCATGGTTGGGGGCGATCGACTGTCGATGAAGTTGCAATTGCAACCGCAAGCCCAGGCGTTGATTACTACAGCCGCCGCAAGTAAAATCTACCGCTCAAATGGACAAGAATCTCGCCAAACCATTCAAGTGACTGTAGGAGAGGATGCCTGTTTGGAATGGTTGCCTCAAGAGGCGATCGTCTTTGATCAGGCACTCTATCGCCAGGATATGCGAATTGAGTTGGCGACCGGGGCACAGTGGTTAGGCTGGGAGATCACCCGATTTGGACGGACAGCGAGAGGGGAACAGTTTCTAGCGGGGAATTGGCGATCGCATACGGAGGTTTGGCAAGCTGAGAAACCCTTGTGGATCGATCGGCAATGGCTGCCCGGTAGTCCCATCATGGTAGAGAGTCCGCATGGGCTAGGGAATTGCCCGATCGTCGGCAGCTTCGCCTATATTGGTCAGGGGGTTGACCCAGAACTGGTGACGCAAGCCCGATCGCTCTGGCAAGGTAGTAGTGGTGAAATTGGCGTGACGCGGCTCATGGCGGGATTGCTCTGTCGCTACCGGGGTCACTCCACAACCGAAGTGCGGCAATGGTTTCTAGCGGTCTGGCAACTGTTACGCTTATCCTATTTAGGGCGATCAACCTGCCTCCCCCGAGTTTGGCAGCTTTAGTAGAGAGATGAACTATGCAACTCACTCCCCAGGAAAAGGACAAATTATTGATTTTTACCGCCGCTTTACTGGCAGAACGCCGCAAGGATCGCGGCATCAAGTTGAACTACCCGGAAGCGATCGCCTATATTACTGCCGGAATTTTGGAGGGAGCCAGAGAAGGGCGCACCGTGTCAGATCTGATGAGTTATGGCACAACGTTACTGACACGCGATCAGGTGATGGACGGCATTCCTGAAATGATTCATGAAGTTCAGGTGGAAGCGACCTTTCCCGATGGTACAAAGTTAGTGACGGTGCATAATCCGATTCGCTGATGGGTATCACTCTCTCACTCCAACTATGAGTATTCCTGCCAACCTGCAAGCGTATATGCAGCCAGCCTGGAAACCGATCGTCATTGCTGGCGATCACGATCGGGCAACTTCTAAGTTTTCTGGACATCCGTGGTTAGCGGCGAATGAAGCCTATCCCACCTGTCCCAACTGTGGCAAGCCGATGCAACTGCTGCTGCAATTAAATCTGGCTGAGTTACCGGAAGCCGTTCAGGGCAGATTTGGGCAGGGATTATTGCAACTGTTTTACTGCACCAGCGAAGCACCGTTGTGTGAATGCGATTGTGATGCCTGGGCACCCTTTGCGGTCAGTACCTTAGCTCGGGTGGTTCAGCCTAAGGGGGCAACCAGCGATCGCGATCTTCCCGCGATAGAGAACTCCTTTCCCCCCAAAACGATCGTCGATTGGCAGGTGATGGACGATTTCCCCGGTTATGCCGAACGGCAGGTATTAGAGATTGAATTGACTGAGGCAGAAGCGACCGCTTTAGAAAACTATCCCCACGCAGGAGATAAGTTGTTAGGGTATCCCCTATGGATTCAGGGAATTGAATATCCCCATTGTCCTATCTGTAGTCAGACGATGCGGCTGGTGTTTCAACTCGATTCAGAAGACAATTTACCCATCATGTTTGGGGATGTTGGATGCGGTCACATTACTCAGTGTGCTACCCATCTCGATCAAGTGGCGTTTGCGTGGGCGTGTGGTTAAAGGAGAGCAGCATGATTCCTGGAGAACTGTTGGTTGAAGACGGTGAGATTGAACTGAATGCTGGACGGTCAACGGTGACCATAACGGTTGCCAATACGGGCGATCGTCCGATTCAAGTCGGCTCCCATTTCCATTTTTATGAGGTGAATACAGCGTTGAGCTTCGATCGCGACCAGGCAAAAGGAATGCGATTGGATATTCCCGCCGGAACGGCAGTGCGATTTGAACCCGGTGATGAAAAATCCGTGACGTTAGTTCCCTATGGCGGCAGTCGAGAAGTATACGGATTTAATGCCAGAATTGAAGGGGCTTTAGGGTCTGCTTAGTGGTGATCCTCCCTAACCCTCCTTACCAAGGAGGGAACCGAACCGCAAAAAGACTCCCTAGCACTGCCCACCCACTCACCCTTGAACGACCCATGACTCAAGAACGGGAGTTTCCCGATTGGGAACAGCTTTATCAAGAAAAACCCGTCGAAACCATGCCCTGGTTTAATCCAGAGCTTGACTCCGACCTGGAACATGCCCTGATTGTCTTAGACCTGCAATCTGGCACATTCCTCGATTTAGGCACTGGCCCCGGCACTCAGGCGATCGCGTTAGCCAAACGCGGTTTCCATGTGACGGCAACGGATCTCTCTGCTACAGCCGTCACTCTAGCGCAACAAAAAGCTGCCGCAGAAGGATTAACGATTACCTTCCAACAAGATGACATCCTCAACAGTCATCTCGATCGCTCCTTTCACTATGTCCTCGATCGTGGCGTTTTTCACGTTTTCCCCCCCGATCAGCGCGCCGATTATGTCACGGTAATCAGTCGCTTAGTCCGTCCCAACGGCTATTTATTCCTCAAGTGTTTCAGCCATTTAGAAACCCGCGAATCCGGTCCCTATCGCTTCACCCCCGAAGAAATTAACCAGATTTTCGGCGATCGATTTGTCGTGCAATCAGTTGAATACACGGTGTATCACGGCACACTGGAGCAGTTTCCTCAAGCCCTGTTCTGCATCCTGCAACGTAAACCGGGGGGCAGGGAATGATTTAACGGAGCGAATGGATGCTTCAATCCCAATCCATATTTCGCGCGAAAAAAAGACCAACCTTAGATGAGAATTGTTGAAGTGGGTGAGGTTTGATTTCAACCTTAAATCGCAATTTTGTTAATAAGTCTACAAGCGTTCCAACTGAAAATGATTCCACTTCATTAACCCTGGCGATCGAGGGAATTTCATCTAAGTTGTGGTATTCTCCAACAATTAAACAAATATTTTTTAGTTTCTTAGAAGTCAGTAAAATCGGATATTCACTTCCCTCACAATCTAGTTTGAGGATATCGACCCGTTTATCTCCAATAACTTCATCCAAAGGTACGCTAGTAATGCGGGAACCAGAGGTCGCAAAAACCTGTACGGATCCAGTGTTGATTCCTACTGGATCGGGCCCATCAGGTAACATCCGGCTATAGCCTGAATTAAATAACACGGGGCTGGCACAATCCGATCGCCAAACCGCCGATTCAATCAGTTGCACAGAAGTTTCATTCAAATTCTTACGGGCGGATTCTGCATTGCCTGCATCAGCTTCAAAAGCGATAATATTACGTGCTCCACGAAACCAACAGAGCCAAGAAAAACTACCAATATGCGCACCGATATCAATGATGAAATGCTGAGGTGGCAAAGTGGCTGGCAGGCAATACTCGTTTTCCGTGACGATCGCTTGATAAACTGACTCATCGATTGTGCCTGGTCGAAAATAAAATGGTTTCATGCTGAAGTAAGTAAAAAATCAATACGATATCATATTAAGCAATTTGCACTATTCATCTTTCAGCTATTAGTAAATTAAGGCTTCTCAGAAAGACTGTTAGCTCTCCTAATAGTAATTCTTGTTCTTCGAATGTGAGGAAAATACCCATTTCTAATTAATATTCATCACCTCTGAACGGCAAAAAAACTTTGTAACTTAAGCATCTCTTAATCTCAAAAAACGTAGATCTGTATTTCTAGATTTTCCAAAACTTCACCCTTTCTAGAAAATAGGCTCATTAAACCAAATAGCAATCATTAATAGAGATTTTCCAATGCTTGCTATAAGTTTATAATAATGGATAAGGATAAAGTCTTAATCTCCATAATCTGTTTATCAAGTTTACGAGATAATATTCTGAGACTCTAGGAATCACAATTAAATTTACAATTTAACTCTCAAGTCGAAGGTGTTTGGCAACTTGATTACCACACCACAATTCTCCAATGACGAAACTTGGAATAAGAACTTTATTGGTCTAATCAAGATTCGCTTTGACGATGCAGCGATCGTCAAAGCGATCAAGTTTATTGGTATCAAGCAAAATTTACCCCGACTTGTTCATACCGTTGCGCGATCGTCTCAGATACTCTGTAACAGAAGTGTCAAGCGCAATCTCACCACTCAATCAGATCCACCTACCGACGTGGACTATCTATCATAACCGAGCAGCCGCTTCACGCAACCGTTCAACACAGCTTGTTGTAATTGGCTCACCGTGGGCAACAGAAATAACGCACAGAGATGGTAGACAATCCGCTAATTTTATCAACCACTCACGATACGCAATTCTGTCAGTCATGAAAAAACGCTTGCCTAAAGCTGTAATACCGAAATAGCCTCTTGCTCCCAAGAAATCAAAGATTAACTTGTTTCTAGGTACATACCTGTTGAGGTAGGAATCTGTTAAGTTAAACAGAATATCTGTGAAAATTAGTGCTTTCCCAGTCGGCAGAGATAGTTCATAGACTAATTCTTGTGGTCGAATTCCCGCAGGTTGATGACAAATAATCCCGTAGTTTGGCAGCAGTTCTTCTGCAATTGCGTCAACGGAAACAACCTCTTCTACATAGGGTTTAGCAACATCTGGAGCAACTACTAATAATTTTGGGTAACGTTGCTTGTAAACCTTGGCATCAAGCCGATGAATCCGGTTAGGAACAATCATAATTTTCGGTGTTCCTAAGGACTCTAACTGCGCTATTCCTGCTTCATCTAAAGCGATCGCACTGTGAATCAGCAATTCTGAATCTGCTAGTTTATAAATCACCATTTCTCTGGGTGTTGGGCCCAGGATACCTGTAACGTGCCAAAGATTTGGAGCTAACTCTTGAATTGGACTGTGAGGCAAGACGTGAGCCATCCATTCATTGATAACGCTACCTTCTCGAACTTGATGAGGTTGGAAGAGTGAAAAGAATGAATAAAATAGTTCTGATGCATCTCTTTTAGCTTGAGACATAAGTACACCTCTCATGACGGGGCTATCTGAATTTCAGATTGTCGGTTGCCTCACTAATATTGCCCCAACTCCTCCACCCGCTGCGCTAAAGCAGGCTAACATTCCCGTTCACCCGCCGTAAGCAATCTTGAATACTTAGCCGAGAACTTGTGGCGTTCCGGTGCAGGGACTATGTTATGACGCACTGAATGCTGTCCCATTTTCTTCACTCAGCACTATTGATAGTATTAATCTCTTCAGGCAACACTACAGGAATTTCTGCATTTACAAATCCAGAGGCATCACGAGTTACGATCGCATCAACGCTATGCACTACTGCACAAGCATACTATACTGCATCTTCAAAATCTTCAAAATTCAATGTTAGAGCCTGCTCAAATATCTCTAAATTGACTGCACAAATATTTAGATCGCTTAACACCTGCATAATTGCATCTTGAGCCACTACTCTCCCTGCTGCTCGGCGGACAATATAGTAAATGTTAGTTATTGTCGTGGCTGCAATAAATCCCTCAATTTCTCCAGCATCAATACGCTCAAATAGTCTTGCTGCATTTTCCACAAATGGCTCTCGTTCTTGTAAAAAATCAAGAACAACGTTGGTATCAATCAGAACCCGCATTACTGATACTTTTCGGTCAAATAGGTTACATAATCTGCATGGGCATCACTCTCCCCCGCAACTGCCGAAATCTTAGCAACACCTCGTAAACGCGACAGGTTTCTCCGCTTCGGCTGAGTGTTGGCTTCCCGCTTTAAAGAGTCTAAAAGAACCTGTACCAATTGCCAGCGATCGCCAATCGGCAACTGTAATGCCTGATTTTGTAGCTCTTGTAACGTCATCAGTCCTTCCCCAGCAACTGCTATCTATTATAAATTGCTGCTACTTCTATTACCCGAAAGTGCTTCTGGTCAGGAACTTCTGCCCAACCTTGAACACCAGCAGGTGAGCTTTCGGTTGCGTCCCAACCAATAACTGAGCGGCATAACAATGAATAGACGGAATTTTTCCGCCTAAGATCCCAAAATGGGTGGATAGGCAGAATGATTCAGTCTAAGATCCCAAATTTCTGCTTATGCCGATTATTTCCGCATAATACGCCGTTTAAGATGATTAGCGAGAAACTTTCTGCCTAATTTCAGATTCTTAGGGGAATACGAGGCGACCTTATTTGGGATGTCATCTGAGTGACTTTGCATCTGCCCCAGCGATCGCCCCTCGAAGGA
Source organism: Pantanalinema rosaneae CENA516 (assembly GCF_050753385.1). Taxonomy (NCBI): domain Bacteria; kingdom Bacillati; phylum Cyanobacteriota; class Cyanophyceae; order Leptolyngbyales; family Leptolyngbyaceae; genus Pantanalinema; species Pantanalinema rosaneae. The sequence goes on along the minus strand of NZ_JBLZFZ010000031.1, from coordinate 69,901 downwards.
TTTTCAAAAGAAACAAGGAGCGATCGTCCAGCGAACCTGTTCTAGCCATCCAGTCCTCTATTCATCCGGAACACCAGTAATTCCAGATTCCCTCACAGATTTGGGTAAATTCTATTTGCCATCCTGATCATCAGGATGCTTTTCGGCGATGATTCTGGTACAACTAAACGAATAGAAATTTTCTCTGCAACCATTCGGGGCTGACTATGAGCTATCGCATGAATCGCCGTGCCTACGCCGAAACCTTTGGGCCAACGATCGGCGATCGGGTTCGTTTGGCAGATACCGAGTTAATCATCGAAGTTGAACAGGATTACACCACCTACGGCGATGAGGTGAAATTCGGGGGTGGCAAAGTGATTCGGGATGGCATGGGGCAATCCCCAATTACCAATGCGGCTGGTGCGGTTGATGTTGTGATTACCAATGCCCTGATTCTGGATTGGTGGGGCATTGTCAAAGCTGACATTGGTATTAAGGACGGCAAAATCCATGCGATCGGCAAAGCCGGAAATCCCTATATTCAAGACAACGTGACGATCGTGATTGGGCCAGGAACCGAAGCGATCGCGGGCGAAGGCATGATTGTCACCGCAGGCGGGATTGATTCCCACATTCACTTCATCTGTCCCCAACAAATTGAAGTCGCGATCGCCGCCGGGATTACCACGATGATTGGAGGCGGTACAGGCCCAGCCGCCGGTACCAATGCCACCACCTGCACTCCCGGTCCCTGGAATCTTTACCGCATGTTGCAGGCTGCCGATGCCTTTCCGATGAATCTCGGCTTTTTGGGCAAAGGCAATAGTGCTAAACCGGAGGCGTTGCGGGAACAGATCGAAGCTGGCGCGATGGGATTAAAACTACATGAAGACTGGGGGACAACTCCTGCCACGATCGATACCTGCCTCAGTGTTGCCGATGATTATGATGTGCAAGTTGCCATTCATACCGACACTTTAAATGAAGCCGGATTTGTGGAAAATACGATCGCGGCATTCAAACATCGTGCCATTCATACCTACCACACCGAAGGAGCCGGAGGGGGTCATGCTCCCGACATTATTAAAGTCTGCGGTCAGACGAATGTGCTGCCATCGTCTACTAATCCCACTCGCCCCTATACCGTCAACACATTGGATGAACACCTGGATATGCTGATGGTGTGCCATCACCTCGATCCGGGGATTCCCGAAGATGTTGCCTTTGCCGAATCCCGCATTCGTCGCGAAACGATCGCTGCCGAAGATATCCTGCATGATTTGGGTGCTTTCAGCATGATCTCCTCTGATTCCCAGGCGATGGGGCGCATCGGTGAGGTGATCATTCGCACCTGGCAAACCGGACACAAAATGAAAGTCCAGCGAGGGGCATTGCCGCAGGATAACGATCGCAATGATAATTTCCGGGCGAAACGCTACGTTGCCAAGTACACGATCAATCCCGCCATTACCCACGGCATTGCCAACTATGTTGGGTCGATCGAAGTCGGCAAACTTGCCGATCTCTGCCTCTGGAAACCGGCTTTATTCGGTGTGAAACCCGAATTAGTCCTCAAAGGTGGCATGATTGCCTGGGCACAAATGGGCGATGCTAATGCCAGCATTCCCACCCCCCAACCCGTTCACATGCGACCGATGTTTGCTAGTTATGGTGGTGCTTGTACGGCTACCTCACTCACCTTTATGTCTCAGGCAGCCTTAAACCAGGGCATTTCCGATCGCCTGAAGCTGCAAAAAACAGCCGTTGCCGTTGCCAATACTCGCCAGATTACCAAGCGGGATCTGAAGCTGAATGATGCCTTACCCGCGATCGAGGTAGACCCCGAAACCTACGAAGTTCGCGCCGATGGTCAACTCCTCACCTGCGAACCCGCCACCGTCCTGCCGATGGCTCAACGCTATTTCTTGTTCTAGTCTTCCGTTTGGCTTAAGCGGCGCAGATTAAGAACATCGCTGAGTTTTTTGATTTGGGCAAAGGTGCGTTCGAGTTGTTCGTGATCGCGGATATCGATACCTAAATCGATAATCGCGGTTTGGTCGGGGAAGGTTTTCACCTGGGCGTTACGGACGTTGATCGTATTGTCCGTGAGGCGAGATAGGATATCTTTCAAGACACCGACGCGATCGATCACCTCAATCTGAATATCCACCGGATAGGTTTGAGGACGACCACACTCCTCATTCATCACATTCCAGGTGACAGGCACCAAGCGATCGCCGGGAACCTGTTCCACATTGGGACAACCCTGGCGATGGATCGAAATGCCACGGCTTCCACGAGTCACTACCCCTAAGATTGGCTCACCCGGAACGGGAGTACAACAGCCTGCCAGATGATAGAGCAGTCCTTCTACCCCACAGATCGGTGACTTGTTATTGCTGGAAGGAGCCGGTAACGATTTGATCGGAGGCGGTAAAACAATTCCGGGATCAGCCGCGATCGGTTGTTGGGCTTTGACCGCTTCCCGCAGCCGATTCAGCGTCAGATTTAAAGTAATTTCGCCATAGCCTAAAGCCGCCAGCAAATCTTCTACACTGTGGTAGTTACATCGTTCTGCCGTGGCTAACATCGGAGCCGACTTGAGCAAGGCTTCAAAGCCATTCTTACCCAGTTCGCGTTCCAGCATATCCCGACCGCGAGCCACATTCTCCTCCCGGTGCGATCGCTTATACCATTGGCGAATCCGGTTGCGGGCTCCATTAGTTACCACAAAATTGAGCCAATCTAGGCTAGGGTGGGAGTTCTTCTGGGTCATGATCTCCACAATATCCCCATTCTTCAACGGGGTATCAAGCGTGACCATGCGCCCATTCACTCGCGCTCCCGCACAGTGATTACCGACTTCGGTATGAATGCGGTAAGCAAAATCTACCGGAGTTGCCCCCCGACCGAGCGATACCACATCTCCCTGGGGTGTGAAGACATAGACTTCACTATCAAACAAATCATCTTTGATGCTCTCTAAATATTCCTGAGCATCCTTCAGATCGTTTTGCCAGTCCAGCAGTTGCCGTAGCCAGGTGAATTTTTCATCCGTTCCTGACATCTGGGTATTGCTAGAACCACCCGTCTCCTTATATTTCCAGTGGGCAGCAATCCCGTATTCTGCAATATGGTGCATTTCCAGGGTACGGATTTGCACTTCCAGAGGTTTGCCTGTGTTACCAATAACGACGGTATGCAAGGATTGATAACGGTTTGGTTTGGGGAGACCAATATAGTCCTTAAAGCGACCGGGGATCGGACGAAACATGTCATGCACGATCGCTAATGCCCGATAACATTCTTCATTGGTTTGGACGATGATCCGCACCGCCGCCACATCATAAATTTCTTCATAGCCTTTCTGCTGCCGTTGCATCTTTTGATAGATGCCATACAGATGCTTGGGGCGACCACTGATATCCGCAGTCCGAATGCCAATTTGCTGTAAACGCTGCCGTAATGTCTCAACTACGTTACTCAAGCGAGTCTCGCGATCGCCCCGTTTTTCGGATACCAGATCTTGAATTTCGCGGTAGGATTCTGGCTCTAGATATTTGAAGGCGAGATCCTCTAGTTCCCACTTAAACCGACCGATCCCCAACCGATTCGCTAGGGGAGCAAAGATTTCACGGGTTTCCAGCGCAATAATTCGCCGTTTATTATCGGCAAGATGTTCCAACGTTCGCATGTTATGGAGGCGATCGGCCAGCTTCACGACGATCACCCGAATATCCTGTGCCATCGCCAGGAACATGCGGCGAAAATTTTCTGCCTGTCGCTCTGTTTTGCTAGAAAAGTTAAACTTAGAGAGTTTGGTCACGCCTTCAACCAGCAACCGCACTTCCTTACCGAACCGTTGTTCCAGTTCCTCCAGGGTAATTTCCGTGTCTTCGACCACATCATGCAAGAAGCCAGCCGCCACTAACGCACTGCCGCCGCCCAAATCCCGTAACAGCCCAGCTACCGCGACCGGATGCATAATATAGGGTTCACCCGATGCTCGATACTGCCCTTCATGCAGGCGGTAGGCAAATTCAAAAGCACGACAAATCAGATCGGCATCAGCCCGACTGTTTTCGGACTCAGTACATTCCTGGGAGGCTTGCCGCGTAGCCAGACATTCCTGCAACCAGTCAGGAATAACAAATTGGGATGAAGAGACAGGAGCCGTGAGATTCATGCGATTACACTGATCTATCAGAAGCTCGAACCAGCCGTTGGAACTGATTCAGGCTATTGAACTAGAAAACCAGGAAAAGGCAAAACAGCAAATTGGCTGATTCTGCCGCACCAGTGATATGTTATGGATGCCAATCGTGGTAGAAGCAACTTCGACTCCCATTGCAGAGAATCGGCATGTCACCTCAAAACAGAACGAATGGTTAGGGAAAAACGTGTCCCGACCCCGCAGGTGAGATCGGTGAAGGAAAACGGGTTTGATCGGTTAAGGTACTAAGAGTCTGCCCTAAGTAAGTGCGACTGGAACAAAATTTGCAGATTACTTGATCGCCGTAATGCTCTAGTTAACCTTCATCTTAGCAAGACCAGCAAAAAACTTTACATCTATTCGTAATTTTGGTGGCAAATACTCCGCTAAAACGATTCACTGAGTTTGACAATCTATTACTCTGGCTAGAGCGAACAATGGGGATGTTGCCATTATCACACCAATCCGTGTATCAAGCGCTACAAAAACGTGTGGAATTAGTTCAAACCATCCTCACTCACTCGCCGATCGAGATAGATTCCCTCAAATCAGCGACCTCAGAGTTACAGACATGGTTTCAAACGGCAGTGCTGCCCCAGTCGATCGCTGACCTTGATCCCCAGTTCGCCCAACGGCTACAGGCTATTCAGGTCGAAATCGATAAGCAATTGCGGCTGCTCGGGATGGATGTCATGTTTTTGCAAGCTGCCCGACAGACGGCAACCGTAGCCCAGCGGCAACAGCAGATCCGCGATCGGTTAAATCTCTTATCACGGTATTGTGATGCGGTGTTGGGAGCGGCATAAAATGGACTGCTAAAGCTGAATCGAGAGGTGAGCCTGTGCAGTGTCCTAAGGATCGGACGGTGGCATTAGTCGATCGTACGTTAATGGAACAGTTGGTTGTTAAACACTGCTCGAAGTGTGAGGGAGACTGGATTCCGGCAACCGATTATCGAACGTGGCAGGCAGAACATCCCCAGACCGCTAAGGATACTGAAATTTTAGACAAACTGATCGAGCTAGCTGGAGAGCCTGCCCCATCCGATGCCAAAGCGGCATTTTGTCCCGAGTGCGGTACTTATCTGGCACGAGCCAAGGTCAGTCTGAAAACCCCCTTTTATTTGGAGCGCTGTTTAAGTTGTGGTGGCTTCTGGTGCGATCGCGGTGAGTGGGAAATTTTGGAGCAGGTTGGACTCCACCGAGCGCTGGAACGCTTGTTTTCCAGTGGTTGGCAAGCCTTAGCACGCGAACGGGAACAGATTGCCCATGAACGGCAAGCTATATTTGACAAACTTGGTACTGATCTAGCTACCCAGGTTCTTGCTCTAGCGGAAGCATTAGAACAACATCCCCACGGCGAGTTCGCGGTAGCTTATTTAATGCGACGCTTCGATCACGAATAAAACAGGGGGCACGATCGCTCGCCCCCCTTGACTGACGATGAAAAATTAAACTCTGACGATAAAATTAATCATCCTCATCGACATCGTCATCCTCATCCATGCTGCCGCCAATCAGATCGTCATCATCATCGGGCAGAATCGCGGGTGGATACAGATCATCATCGCCATCACTAGGATTGCCGTAACTCCCAAAGGTGTAGCTGGGTCGATCCTCAATATCTAACCCATACGCCCGAGCAGTGCGATCGTCGAGCACAACATCTTTTAGATCGGCATCTTCATCGAACACGCTGACCCCGTCATAGGTCAGATCGACATCGGCTGGACTACCCACCTCTTCATAGGCGTTAAAGCCTGTTCCGGCAGGAATCAATCGACCGATGATCACGTTTTCCTTCAAGCCACGCAACCAGTCAGACTTCCCTTCGATCGCGGCTTCCGTTAAGACCCGAGTCGTTTCTTGGAAACTGGCGGCGGAAATAAAGCTGTCTGTGTTCAAGGATGCCTTCGTGATCCCCAGCAGAACCGGAGTATACTCCGCCGGTGCCCCACCCGTGATCGACATGGCTTCGTTTACCTGTTCTACCTGATACAGTTCGACTAACTCACCCGGTAGCATCGTGGTGTCTCCCCCATCATCCACTCGGGCTTTCGAGGTCATCTGGCGGACGACAACTTCGATGTGTTTGTCAGAAATATCAATCCCTTGAGATTGATACACCGACTGCACCTCACTCACCAGGAAGGTTTGCACTTCTCGCAAGCTGATGAGAGCGGCATCATGCACCCCTAAGGTTTCTCGATTTGCCTTAAATAGAATTTCCAGCAATTCGTGGGGATTCGCCGGCCCATCGGTTAAGCGTTCCCCGGCAACTACCTCCTGACTATCGGAAATAATCAAGTTTTGTCCGGGGGTCAAGTTGTATTCATTGATCACCCCATCTGCCTCGATTACCTTCACATCGACGGAATCATTGTCCTCGTCGTAAACGACCTGGGCAGTACCAGAACGTTCCGCTAAAACACAGGCTTCCTTCGGCTTCCGCGCTTCCAGGAGTTCCTCAATCCGAGGTAGACCCTGAATGATGTCTCCTGTCTTCGTCCGCTCAAATACCAGCAATACCAGGTGATCCCCCCGTTGTACCAGGTCACCATCGTCAATATGCAATACCGCACCCGGCGATACCCGGTAGGGACGAGCAATCCGTAAGGTGATTTGGTTATCTCCCACATGGACAACCTGCCCGGACTCTTGCAGCACCGTGTTAGCCGCGATTCCAGTACCAGCAACCACCAGTTCCCCCACTTTGACGGTGGGTGTTCCATTGGTCGGCACTGTCTGTAAATCCGCATCCCGCACGACGAGAATCCGCCGGATGGCTTCCATCCCTTCCCGAATCCCGCGTACTTCTCCCGCTTCCTTACATTGGATTTCGGTACGGGCGACTACGGCACCAGGCGCAATTTGATCGCCATCCTTCACCAGCACTCGGGTATGGGTACTGCCCTGAGTTGGATCAGCGGCAATATCGCGCCGAATCACGAGGGACTCTAGAATCACCAATTGCAGGCGGAGAACCTCTGGATCGGTTTCATCTGTTACCAGTTCAATATCAGCCGCGAGTTGGGGTGCATCTTTGTCAATTTCCAGAACTAACTGAATTTTGAGCAATTCCAGCCCCTCAACCGACTTCACCCGTTCCCCATCTTTGTAGGGCATCCGTTGTACGGCTCGGAGCCGAATCGATCGCCCAGATTCCTCGTTGGTTGATTCTTGACTGGGAACGGAAGGTTCATCGGGAACCGGGAATTCCTCGACTGGACGCAGCAGCAAGGCTGGACCTTCAGGACTTTCGACATACTCGACATACCGCAGTTCCGGTGCCGCCAGTCCTGGCATCACCTCTTGACCAGGGTTAGCCAGAAAGGCTTCTCGAGTTGCGATCGCATCCGGATTATCAATCATGTGCAGATCGCCGGGTTTGATCACGATCTCCCGCAGAATGTCATTCTTTTGGGTAACTTCAACGACACCACTGCTTTGGCAGAAGATGTCCTTAACGACTTCAGTACCCGCTTCCACAAACTGACCGTCTTCGACCATCAGCAGGGAGATGTCTTTGTTCACCTCATGGGCTTCTTCCGGAATCCAGAGGAGAGTCCCGCCTTTGACAACCTCATAGCCCTGTTTGGCTTTGCCCCGCTTGGCAACTTCCACCCCAGAGTATTTGATGATGCCCCCGGTTTGGGTATGGTAGCGATCGTCGATCAACTCCGCCACAACCTGACCATTTGTGACCTTCGTGCCAGGAGTCGCCTTGAGGGAGAACAATTGGTTGTAGTTGGTTTCAATCAGGTATTGGTCGCGTCCCTGGTGGCTTTCACTTCGCACTCTAGCTTGATCCAGCAACACAGAAGCCGTGATAATTTCTACCTCACGCCCACCTTTTCCTTCAGTTTCCTGCGGTAACCGGACAATCCCACCATGTTCGGTGACAAGTTTGGTTTCCGCAATCACTCCACCCGTAGTGACACTATCCCCGTTCTTAACCACCGGTTCTGCACCCGGTGGTAGGTTATACACTTCCCCAGACAGAATCCAGAGCAGACCACCGCGTTGAGCGATCCGAGTCGTGTTCCCTTGTCGGTCTTTCTTCTCTTCCGGAACCAGATCGGCAAATCGGACTTCACCCGCGATGTCGGATGCCACGTCTTTCGCTGCTTTTTCTGTCGTCTTGCGGGCACGACCGGTCAGCGGCACTTCTGCCAAAATTTGTCCGGCTTTAACCTTTTGTCCATCTCGTACCAACAAGGTACTGCCCTGGGAGATGGAGAAGGGTTGTTGCCGTCCATCCGTCCCTTCCAAAATAACTTCGGTACTGGCGACGGAGTCTACCACTAAGGCATCTTCCCCGTGGCGAGTCCGGAAGGCACGGGTTCTGAGTTTTTTCGGGAAGCGAATGGTGCCCTCAAAGTTTGCCCGTTCCTGGCGCGCCATTTCTCCGGTAAATACCCCTCCCGTGTGGAAGGTACGCATGGTGAGCTGGGTTCCCGGTTCCCCGATCGACTGGGCAGCAATAATTCCCACTGCTTCCCCGATATCCACCATCTTGGCATGAGCCAAACTCCAGCCGTAGCAGTGTTGGCAGACAGAACGAGTCGCTTCACAGGTAAGGGGCGATCGCACCATCACCTCTTCTACCCCAGCACTATCAATCACCTCAGCTAGTTCATCCGAGACAGGCTGATTCCGGGGGGCAATCAGTTCCCCCGTTTCGGGATGAATTACATCGGCAGCAACGACCCGACCCAACAGGCGAGTTTTCAGTTTAATCAGGGTGCGATCGCCATCTTTCATACTCCGGAGGGGAATACCGCGTACCGTACCGCAATCAATTTCCCGGATGATCACATCCTGGGACACGTCCACCAAACGACGGGTGAGATAACCGGAGTCAGCCGTCCGCAGCGCCGTGTCTACCAGTCCTTTACGCGCCCCGTAGGACGAGATAATGTATTCCGTAACTGTTAAACCTTCCCGGAAGTTGGTTTTAATTGGCAGGTCAATAATTTCCCCTTGCGGATCTGCCATCAGACCCCGCATCCCTACCAACTGACGCACCTGGGAGATATTCCCCCGGGCACCGGAGAACGCCATCATATACACCGAGTTGAGCGGATTATTCGATCGGAAGTGGCGTACCACCTCATCTTTTAATTCCTCACTGGTCCCATTCCAGGTATCAATCACCTTCTGGAACCGTTCTACTTCCGTAATTTCGCCTCGGGTATATCGTTCTTCTGTTTCCCGAATCGTTTCTTCGGCAGCTTCCAATAATTCGCGTTTGGTGGGCGGAATCTGGAGGTCATCCACACTAATCGACACCCCGGCACGCGTTGCAAACCGGAAGCCCAGATCCTTGAGCAAATCCGCCACCTGAGCGGTACGGGCAGTGCCATAGTTGGTAAATGCCCAGGAAATTAGCTGTCTTAACTGACCTTTATCAACAACCCGATTGCGAAAAATTGGTTGATTTTCTTGCTCTGCCATTACTTACCCCGCCTCTGCCATAAATTGACGTTGGATCGCGTTAAACCGCGCGATGTCGATAAACCGTGAGAGTTGGGCGGTTGGGCATCGCTCAAGCCCCCAAACTCTCACCTCCGAATCCGTAAGCTTGTCCTAGCCCGCTAAGGCATCGTGAACCGTCTTGTTGTAAATAATTCGTCCCGGAGTGGTTTGAATGTATTGGGAAATTATCTGTCCATCGGCATCTAATCGCACCCGACGTGACTTGTAAGTCCGGGTAATACTCCCATCCGAGCCAGTTTCCTCTTGCAAGACTTCCGTGTCTTCCGGTTCCACCTTGCCGTTAAACCGTACCCAAACTAAAGCATGGAGATCGACCTGCTCCTGTTCGTAAGCTGTAATGGCATCTTCCAGGTTAGCGAAGTAACGCCCCGCGCCCTTGTGGGCATTGGGATTGTCGGCGGTCAGGTAATAGCACCCGAGTACCATATCTTGGCTGGGTGTAATAATCGGGCGACCGGTCGCCGGAGACAGAATGTTGTTGGATGCCAACATCAGCAATCGAGCCTCTGCCTGGGATTCGATCGAGAGTGGGACGTGAACCGCCATTTGGTCCCCATCAAAGTCCGCGTTAAAGGCAGGACAGACCAGAGGATGCAGTTGAATCGCTCGACCTTCCACCAGAATCGGTTCAAAGGCTTGAATCCCCAAACGGTGCAGGGTAGGTGCCCGGTTCAGCATTACCGGGTGACCTTCGATCACTTCTTCCAGCACATCCCAAACGATCGGATCGTTGCGTTGAATCAGTTTCTTCGCGGCTTTGATGTTGTTGACCAATCCTTGCCGAATCAAACGGTGGATTACAAAGGGCTGGAACAGTTCGATCGCCATTTCGCGAGGTAGTCCACACTGATGAATCTTCAGTTTTGGCCCCACGACGATCACGGAACGACCAGAGTAGTCCACCCGTTTCCCGAGCAGGTTTTGCCGGAAGCGTCCCTGTTTCCCTTCAATAATGTCTGACAGCGATTTCAGGGGACGGTTATTCGCTCCTACTACAGTCCGACCCCGCCGACCGTTATCAATCAGCGCATCCACCGCTTCCTGAAGCATCCGTTTTTCGTTCCGGACGATGATCTCTGGAGCCAGGATTTCTTGCAGACGTGCCAAACGGTTGTTCCGGTTGATCACACGGCGATACAAGTCATTCAAGTCAGAGGTGGCAAAGCGACCCCCATCCAGCTGCACCATGGGGCGCAGATCAGGAGGAATCACTGGAATCACGGTGAGCACCATCCAATCGGGTTGGGATCCCGTGGCGATGAAGTTATCAATCACCCGCAGGCGTTTGATCAGCTTCGCCCGCTTTTGTCCCTTGGACGTGGCAATGTCTTCCCGCAGTTGTTCGGCTTCCTTCTCCAGATCAATATCTTGGAGGAGCCGTTGCAAGGCTTCGGCACCAATCCCCACTTCCACGCCAGTCAGTTGCGAGTCTTCACTGTAAAGCTGATCTTCAATCTCGATCCACTGATCTTCAGTCAGCAGTTGCTTATAGGTAAGATAGTCCGCATTTCCAGGACTCAACACCACATAAGCGTTGAAGTAAACAATCTGCTCCACATCCCGCAATGGCATATCGAGCAGGATTGCCATGTAGCTAGGAATCCCTTTGAGATACCAGACGTGAGCTACCGGAGCCGCCAGCTTAATGTAGCCCATGCGATGGCGACGCACTCGGGATTCCGTAACTTCCACGCCGCAGCGTTCACATACAATCCCCCGGTGCCGCACCCGCTTGTATTTACCGCAGTGGCACTCCCAATCCTTTGCCGGCCCAAAAATCCGCTCACAGAACAGCCCATCCATTTCCGGCTTTAGCGTTCGGTAGTTAATGGTTTCAGGTTTGGTGACTTCACCCACTACCTGACCGTTCGGTAACGTCCGCTCACCCCACTGCCGAATCCGTTCTGGAGATGCCAGCCCAATCTTTACATAGTCAAACCGCTGCTCTAGCTTTGGCATCGTGTGTACTTCCTTCTTCTGCTTTGGCCAAACATTGTTGATGGAGGTGGTCTAGGAGGCGGAGATTATCTCTGATCCGCTCCTAGACCTGAGCCTGAGTCCTACCTAGTCGTCGCTATCGTCCATTTCATCTCTGGAAATGGATTCATAGGTGGGTCTAGATGGAGCGCGGCGGATGTTGACATCAGCCATCAAATCAACTTCACTATCGCGACTGGTGCCATCCTCACGGGTATCCAGTTTGTGAACGGCGACATCCAGACAGAGGGACTGAAGTTCTCGCATCAACACCTTGAAGGATTCCGGCGTTCCCGGTCTGGGGATCGCTTTACCCTTGACGATCGCATTCAGCGCTTCATTCCGTCCTTGCATGTCATCCGATTTGACGGTCAGGAGTTCTTGCAGGGTATAGGCTGCCCCAAAGGCTTCCAGTGCCCACACTTCCATTTCGCCAAATCGCTGTCCACCCTGTTGAGCTTTACCACCCAGAGGTTGCTGTGTCACCAGCGAGTACGGTCCCGTCGAGCGAGCGTGGATCTTATCGTCCACCAGGTGAACCAGCTTCAGCATATACGCCTTGCCGATCGTCACTGGGCGATCGAAGGGTTCTCCAGTTCGTCCGTCAAATACCTGAATCTTGCCCGGATCGGTATGGTCAAACAGCCAGTCTTTCTCGTTTTCTTCCCGCGACTCTAGCAGCTTGCCATGTACCGTTTCCCGCGATTTTTCTTCCCCATGCATTTCATCAAAGGGAATCACTTTGAACCGGACATTCAGGTTTTCCGCTGCCCAACCTAGCAGGCATTCATAAACTTGACCCACATTCATCCGGGAAGGCACACCCAATGGATTCAAGACAATGTCAACCGGAGTGCCGTCGGGCAGATAGGGCATGTCTTCCACGGGCAGAATCCGGGAAATAATCCCCTTATTGCCGTGACGACCCGCCATCTTGTCGCCCACCTGGATCTTGCGTTTTTGAGCCACGTAGACCCGCACGACCATGTTGGCACCAGGAGGGAGTTCATCACCCTGCTCCCGAGTGAACACCCGCACGTCTACCACCCGACCTTTTTCGCCGTTAGGGACACGCAGGGAGTTATCCCGCACATCTCTGGCTTTTTCACCAAAGATGGCTCGCAACAGTTTTTCTTCCGGGGGTTGGTCAGATTCCCCTTTCGGCGTGACTTTACCTACCAGGATGTCGCCCTGTTCCACCCAGGCTCCAATTCGGATAATCCCGGTTTCATCCAGTTGCCGCAGGGCATCTTCCCCCACGTTAGGAATTTCCCGCGTGATCTCTTCGGGCCCGAGCTTGGTTTGACGGGCTTCGATCTCGTACTTCTCAATGTGAATGGACGTATAGACATCGTCAAACACCAATCGCTCACTAATCAGGATGGCATCCTCGTAGTTGTAGCCTTCCCAGGGCATGTAAGCGACCAGGATATTCTGTCCCAGAGCTAATTCGCCCTGTTCAGTGGCTGAACCATCTGCCATCACCTGTCCGGCGCGTACCCGTTCTCCTAGCACCACGATCGGGCGTTGGTTCAAACAGGTGTCCTGGTTAGACCGTTGATACTTCTGTAACTGGTATTCATGTTCCTTGCCGTTCGGATCCTTCACCCGGATGCGATCGGCAGAGACATAGGTGACTTCCCCATCGGTGCGGGTGACAATCACCATCCCAGAGTCACGGGCGGCTTGAGCCTCTAGACCTGTACCAACCAGGGGACGCTCTGGACGCAGTAACGGCACCGCCTGCCGTTGCATGTTTGATCCCATCAGTGCCCGGTTGGCATCATCATGCTCCAGGAACGGAATTAATGAGGTCGCTACAGAAATAATCTGGACTGGGGAAACCGCAACATAGTCTACTTCCGTTGGCGTGGTGGTAGTGAAGTCCTGACGATAGCGTACAGGCACTTGTTCACCCTGAATGTAACCGTTTTCATCCATCGGGATATCACCCGGAGCCACCCGCAGATCATCCTCTTCATCAGCCGTCATATAGAGGGGAGCCTGTTCTTTCAGCACCCGCCCATTTTCGACCCGATAAAACGGAGTTTCGATAAATCCATAGGCATTCACCCGGGCATGGGTAGCCAGGGAACCGATCAGACCCGCGTTGGGACCTTCAGGCGTTTCGATCGGGCAAATCCGTCCATAGTGGGAGGGGTGAATATCCCGCACCGCAAAGCCAGCCCGTTCCCGCGTTAGACCACCCGGACCCAGGGCACTTAACCGCCGTTTGTGGGTCAGTTCCGCCAGTGGATTGGTTTGATCCATGAACTGGGAGAGCTGGGAGGAACCGAAGAATTCCTTAATAGCGGCAACCAGGGGTTTGGGGTTCACCAGCGAAGCCGGAGTCAGGGCATCGGCATCCGAGACGGTCATCCGTTCCCGAATAATCCGTTCCAGACGGTTCAGACCGACCCGCACCTGGTTTTGCAACAGTTCACCCACCGATCGCACCCGGCGATTTCCTAAGTGGTCAATGTCATCGATCGAGCCGATGTCAAATTCCAGGTTAATCAGATAGTCGATCGCCGCCAGAATGTCTTGTGGGGTGAGAACACGCACACTATCAGGCACATTCAACCGCAATTTCCGGTTCAGTTTATAGCGTCCGACTTTACCCAAGTCATAGCGTTTGGGATCAAAGAAGCGCGAATCCAGGAGTTGTTGACCCCCAGAGACGGTAGGAGGTTCACCGGGACGCAACTTCCGGTACAGTTCCATTAGGGCTTCTTCTTCACCATACTGCCCTTCTTTCTCGATCGTTTTCTGGAAGTACTCCGGATGACGCAACGCATCAAAGATTTCCCCGTCCGTCAGACCCAGCGCTTTCAGCAAGACCTGAGCCGAGAGTTTGCGGGTTTTATCAATCCGTACCCAGACCAAGTCATTCTTGTCAGTTTCAAACTTTAACCAGGCACCTCGGTTCGGAATCAGACTGGCATTATAAGTCCGTCGTCCGTTTTTGTCGGTTTCTGACTTGTAGTAAACCCCAGGACTGCGGACGATCTGATTCACGATCACCCGTTCCGCCCCATTAATAATGAACGTACCGCGATCGGTCATCAACGGCAGATCGCCAATAAACACCTCTTGTTCCTTAATTTCCCCGGTTTCTTTATTGATCAATCGGGTCGGAACATACATCTGAACTGCATAGGTACTATCACGCCGCTTCGCTTCGTCCACGTCATATTTCGGGCGTTTTAGCTTGTAGTCTTTACCAATAAAGTGAAGTTCTAGCTTGCCCGTATAGTCAGTGATTGGCGAAAAGCTATCCAGTTCCTCGATCAGACCTTCTTCGAGAAACCAGCGGAAGCTTGCCCGCTGAATCTCAACCAGGTCTGGTAAAGTGAAAGCGGGTGTGGAATAGATTTGCTCAGTCATGCGTCTCCTTCGGAAGGGTTACGCCCAGCGCAAGCAGGGGATTGTACAAAATTTATGGGCACAAGTCAACACAAGGCTGCGTAGATTCTAGGTTGAATCTAGGCAGCCCAACTAACGATTTACCAGAATAAACACTTCAACGACGTAGGACACTCTCCCGTTACTAGAAATCAACCTTGGAGCTACTTAAGCCAACTGACGGCTTATCGTTTGATCTATTAGAACCCAGCCAGACCTATCATCCCGGCTAGTCTACGGCGTGTAACAAAAAATCACCTTCGTAGAGTGAGAGCCCAACTATAGTTGATCGTGAAACTGGACATTCCGGTTACTTTTAAAGTTTGCTCTATCCATTATGACCTAAGGATGCGCTTATGGTGGCTTAATTGCTAGCAAAGATCTAAGAATCAGTCAAGCGTACTTAGGCAGCGACCTCCTGAGGAATGGCTAAACTAAACAGCCGACAGGCATTTTCAGTGGTTTGAGCCGCTAAATCTGCGATCGCAACTTGCCGCAACTTTGCCACCTGTTCTGCGACATAACGCACGTAGGACGGCTCATTCCGCTTCTCACCCCGTTTAGGAACGGGAGATAAAAAGGGACAATCCGTTTCAATCAGTAGGCGATCGCTGGGAACAATCCGGGCAGACTCTTGAACTGAAACAGCACTCTTAAAAGTAACAATGCCACTAAAGCTAATATAGAACCCTAAATCGAGAAACCACTGAGTTTCCTCGGGGGTACCGCTCCAGCAATGCATCACCCCTTTTACAGCCCCATGTTGTTGCCAGAAGTCGCGTAGCAAGACCGCCATTGGTGCCGCTGCCTCCCGACAGTGAATAATCACAGGTCGATTGAGCTGACGAGCGATCGTCAGTTGGGCAGTGAAGGCGGCGATTTGCTGGGATTGATTCGTCGCTTTAAAGAAGTCCAAGCCCGTTTCGCCAATAGCGACGACCCGTGGATCAGACTGAGCTAGAGCCAAAATTTCCGACGCAGAAGTGGATGTCCATCGATTATGAACATCCAGGGGATGCAGTCCAACCGCAAAGGACAATTCTGGGAATCGATCTGCAAGCGATCGAATACCCTGAAATTCAGCAGGCTCAACACAAGAGTGAACTAGCCGGACGACTCCAGCTTCACGCCAACGCTGAGCAACTGCCTCCAGATCAGGTTGAAAGGCATCAAAGTTGATATGAACGTGGGTGTCTATCAACTGCATGAGAATTGATTACTTCAGGTTAGGAGTTTAGAGAACTGAGGAGGGAATTTGGCAGAAAGCCGTCGATAAGAATCGTGCATCTGCTTCATCCATCCCGAATTACTGGACTACTAACCGTCGCTACGAGGCTACTGCTTGAGGAGCGTCGTGTTGTTTCAATGCTCTTGCTAGCCGAGACTTTTTGCGAGCGCCATTATTGGGATGTAATACACCCTTCTTGACAGCTTTGTCGATCTTGCTATATGCACTTGCCATTGCACTCTGAACAGCTTGCATTTGCTCAGAGGTGGGATTGGCGGCATAGGAACTAACGGCTGCGAAATACCGCTTCATCAGCGTTCTCACAGCGGACTTGTAACTCTTATTACGAAGACGGTTGCGCTCAGCGATTTTGACACGCTTGATGGCAGACTTGATGTTAGCCACAGGAAATCTCGAAACTCTACCTATTGAACTCTATCGGACAAATGCACTAAATGCTAGATAAATTACTATAGCACCTATTTTCCCGAACAACGCGATCCCGCTTGAATCCAGGTTAAGCTAGAGTAAACCGAGAACGGGCGCATCTGAATATTAGCTATTGTCAGAACCCCCCTGAGAATTGTTCTCGACTGAGCAACTCCGTAAGATTGGCATTCCGACTCCATGCTGCGAATTATCACTCAGCGGGCTGAGGCACGAACTGAACTGCGACGCATTTGCGATCGCACCCATGACGATCAAGTGATTCATAAAGAAGCGACCGTGCGGGAAGTGCTTCAGGCAGTCAAGCGTCAAGGGGATCATGCTCTCCTGCATTACACATCTGAATTTGATCATCTTGACCTGAAGGCAGAAGAGTTGCGAGTTAGCGGCTCTGAAATGGATGCGGCCTATCAGCAGGTTCCGAAGGAACTCCTGAATGCGATCCAACTTGCCTGCCGCCAGATCGAAGCCTTCCATCGCCAGCGCATTCCCAAAAGTTGGGTACAGTTTGGGGATGATGAGGTGGTTTTAGGCAAACGCTACACTCCGGTCGATCGCGCCGGTATCTATGTTCCTGGTGGGCAAGCGGCTTACCCGAGTACCGTCCTGATGAATGCCATTCCCGCAAAGGTGGCAGGGGTACCTCGCATTGTCATGATGACTCCACCCAGTGCGGATAAGGGGGTGACTCCTGCCGTACTCGTGGCGGCACAGGAAGCTGGCATTGAAGAGATTTACCGGATTGGTGGGGCACAGGCGATCGGGGCATTAGCCTATGGAACCGAAACGGTACCTAAGGTTGATGTGATCACGGGTCCTGGCAATATCTATGTGACGCTGGCGAAGAAACTTGTCTACGGCACCGTGGGGATTGATTCCTTAGCGGGACCATCCGAAGTGCTGATTATTGCCGATAAGTCTGCCAACCCCACCTATGTCGCTGCCGATATGCTGGCGCAGGCAGAACACGATCAGATGGCAGCCTCGATTTTGCTGACCGATGATTCAGTGCTGGCGCGTAAGGTAGTGGATGAGGTGGAACGGCAATTGGTCGATCATCCCCGCCGGATCCTGACCGAGAAGGCGATCGCTCACTATGGTCTGGTCGTGGTTGTGGAATCTCTGGATGAGGCGGCGGAACTCTCGAATGAGTTTGCCCCAGAACACTTAGAGCTAGAGATTACTGAACCCTGGGATCTGCTCGATAAAATTCGCCATGCGGGAGCGATCTTCCTGGGTTCCTCAACTCCGGAAGCCGTCGGTGATTATCTGGCAGGTCCGAATCACACGTTACCGACTTCGGGAGCCGCTCGGTATGCGTCGGCGTTGGGGGTGGAAACCTTCTTGAAACACTCCAGCTTGATCCAATACTCCCATACAGCCCTGCAAAAGGTGGCTTCGGCGATCGAAACGCTGGCGACCGCCGAAGGCTTACCGTCCCATGCGGCATCAGTTCGCTTCCGAGTGCGGGGTAGTCAGGAATTGCCGGAGACGTAACAGGCTGAAGGTCTGTCCTAAATTGAGTGGCAGGAGGGAAACTCCTTCCAGGCGAGACTGAATCCAGCCCTCGCCCCAATGCCACTCATGAAAGCCATCGATTCCCTGACTTAACAGAAACCGCAGGCAGGTCGAGTCTACTCGATCGACCTGATGCTGGACGGCGATCGGGCCAAGCCAACTGGTAAAGGTTGTTCCTACGTGTAGTTCTTCCGGTAAGCCATCGGACAGTTTTTGGGGTAGCCATTGGCGGAGTTGGTGAGGGCGTAGCAGGCTGTCGCGTAGTGCCTGTTCCGTGGCATTGATCTCAATCCGGAGGCTGCTTTGCTGAAATGTACCAAGCATACGGTCAAAAATTTCCGAGAGTGCTATTCCAGTGTAGAAGCGCGATGATACTTGAGTGGGAAAGTAGTCGTAAAGTTTGGTACTGGTTGTTTGCTGGTAAGAATTTAACTTTCAAAAATAATCTGGTAGGTTTTGCTCCAACGATCGCTGGAGTCTTGTTAAGGATTGTAGATTTATTAAGGTGTAGTTTTGCGTAGGGGCGTGGCATTCGGTAAAAAGTCCTTGCCGTTGCCCCAGAAATCTCTGCCGAATGCCGCGCCCGTACTGAAAGATGCAGATTTATTTAATTCCTATTTCTAAGAGCGATCGCCTAATCCTATCTCGACCGGAAAAAGCATCATCGACTTGGATGGAAGTGTTATAAGGAACTGAGTCGCTGAACAGTAGAGTTCAGAGTTACAGTGCGCGAGGTGGGACAGGATGCATGAAGAGATTTTGCCCGGTTTCAGTTTTCCGATCGGGGCAACGGTGCGATCGGGAGGGGTAAATTTTTGCATTTATGCCAAATATGCGACGGCAATGGAGTTGTTGCTGTTTGATGAACCCACGGCTCCCAAACCCGCGCGAGTGATTCAACTCGATCCAAAAGTTCACCGGACGTTTTACTACTGGCATGTGTTTGTGGGTGGGATTGGTTCCGGGCAGGTGTATGCCTATCGGGCGCATGGGCCGTTTATTCCCGAAGAAGGGATGCGGTTTGATGGCAGCAAGGTACTCCTGGATCCCTATACCCGCGCGGTGGTGAATTGGGAGAACTACGATCGGGAAGCTGCCATCTATCCCGGCGATAACTGTGCCCATGCCCTACGGGGAGTGGTGTTTGCCTCCAGTATTTATAACTGGGAGGCTGATGTGCCCCGCCATTTACAAAGCACGACCTATGACTGGGAGAGTGATTTACCGATTCGGAACCCGTATGCCAAAACGGTAATTTATGAAATGCATGTGGGTGGGTTTACCCGCGATCCGAGTTCGGGGGTCGCTGCCGACAAACGCGGCACGTATGCCGGATTGGTGGAAAAAATTCCCTATTTGAAAGAATTGGGTGTAACTGCCGTTGAATTATTACCAGTACATCAGTTCGATGAACAGGATGTCAAACCGGGACTAACAAACTATTGGGGCTATAGCACGATCGCATTCTTTGCGCCCCATGCTCAGTATAGTTCCCGCCGTGATCCCCTTGGGCCAGTGATCGAATTTCGGGATATGGTCAAGGCTCTCCATAAAGCGGGCATTGAAGTGATCCTGGATGTGGTGTTTAACCATACGGCGGAAGGCGATCACACCGGCCCCACTCTGTCGTTTAAAGGGTTAGCGAACCGCGCCTATTACATTCTGGAACCGGATCAGATTCACTACAGTAACTATAGTGGCTGTGGCAATACCCTCAAAGCCAATCATCATGTGGTGGGACGGATGATTCTGGATTCGCTGCGCTATTGGGTTGCCGAAATGCACGTCGATGGGTTTCGGTTTGATCTGGCATCGGTGCTGTCCCGTAGCCAAACCGGACATCCTCTAGAGGATCCACCGATTTTATGGATGATTGAGGCGGATCCAGTTTTAGTCAATGCCAAGATTATTGCCGAAGCCTGGGATGCGGCGGGGCTGTATCAGGTGGGGTCATTTCCGGTGGCCGATCGCTTTGCGGAATGGAATGGGCCGTTTCGGGATGATGTGCGGCGGTTCGTCAAAGGCGATCCCGGCATGGTGAAAACCTTAGCCGCCCGAATTATGGGCAGTCCCGATATTTATCCCCAACCCGATCGCGAACCGAATCGCAGTATTAATTTTGTTACTTGCCATGATGGCTTCACGCTGAATGATTTAGTCTCCTACAACGAGAAGCACAATGAGGCGAATAACGAAAATAGTCGGGATGGCGGCAACGATAATCATAGTTGGAACTGCGGGGTAGAAGGGGCAACCAATGATCCCGCGATCGATGCCTTACGGTTACGGCAAATTAAAAACTTCTACACGATTCTGCTGTTTTCTCAAGGCACACCGATGCTACTAATGGGCGATGAGGTGCGCCGGACTCAACAGGGCAATAACAATGCCTATTGTCAAGACAGTGAAATTAGTTGGTTTCACTGGCATAGTGTAGACAACCAGACAGATCTCCTACGGTTTGTCAAAGCGTTGATCTGGTTTACTCAAGGGCTGGAATTGTTTCAACATGAGAAGATTCTCACCGTCACCTATGCCAGCCAGGAACCGCATATCGTTTGGCATGGGGTGAAATTAGGACAGCCGGACTGGAGTGACCATTCCCATAGTCTGGCCTTTACCCTGCGGCATCCTAAAGCTGAGGAACAACTGCATATTATTTTGAATGCCTATTGGGAACCCCTCACGTTTGAATTGCCACCACTAGGGCATGGTGAGGTCTGGTGTCGGATTGTGGATACCGCCCGATCGTCCCCCGATGATTTCTGTAGTCCAGAAGCAGCACCCGTTGTTCATCAAGGCTATTACACAGTGGGGTCGCGATCGTCTGTAGTGTTAATGGTTCGGTAAATATCGAAGAGGACAAATCTGTGTTGATAGCTGCCATGCATGATTTACCGACAATTCCAGAATTAATCGACGGACTGCCGAATTTGTCCGGTTGGGAGGTGGAACTGGCTCGTGTGAGACAAACCCAGTCCCCCGTATTCCTGCCTAGAACAAACCTGCGATTAGATGAGATTTCGGCGGCGTTTGCGATCGCCTTACACATGCATCAACCGACGATTCCAGCGGGGATAAACCAAGGCTTGATCAGCCACTTACAGTATATGTTCGAGCATTCCCAGGAAGGGGATAATCACAATGCTGCACCCTTTGCCTGGTGCTATTCCCGTATGGGAGATTTAATTCCGGAGTTGGTGGCTCAGGGCTGCAATCCGCGCATCATGTTGGATTATTCCGGCAACTTGCTGTGGGGGCTGCGGCAAATGGGACGGCATGACATTTTGGATAATTTGCAGCGAATTACCTGTGATCCGACCTATCAACCCTACGTGGAATGGTTAGGAACGATGTGGGGGCACGCCGTCGTCCCGTCCACCCCGATTCCCGATATCAAGCTGCATATTCAGGCCTGGCAACACCACTTTGCGGCAATCTTTGGTTGGGAAGCATTGGCGCGGGTACGGGGATTTTCGCCACCGGAAATGCATTTACCTAACCATCCGGATACCTTATATGAATTTGTCAAAGCTTTAACGGACTGTGGATATCACTGGGTACTAGTCCAGGAACATTCGGTTGAAACTCTCACCGGAGAATCATTACAGGAAAAATATTTGCCCCATCAGTTAGTGGCTCGGAACTCCTATGGGGAAACAGCAACGATCGTCGCCTTGATCAAAACTCAAGGATCAGACACGAAATTAGTCGGGCAAATGCAGCCTTACTATGAGGCCAAAACTCGCGATCGTCAGACATTCGGAGACATCTCGATTCCGTCTCTGGTGACACAAATCGGGGATGGCGAAAACGGTGGTGTGATGATGAATGAGTTTCCCGATGCCTTTAGACGTGCCTGCTACGACATGCGCGATCAGGGGAATGGTGGAGCTAAAACTGTTGCCATGACCGGGACAGAATATCTAGAACTGATTGCGGCGGCTGGAGTTACACCCGATCGGTTCCCGACCTGCCAAGCCATCCATCAACATCAGATCTGGCAACGAGTTCCTGCCGATCGTGTCACTCCCGAAGCTGTCGCAACAGCGATCGCGGAACTGCAACACACTCACTCCCAGATTCATTTTGACGGGGCTTCCTGGACAAATCATTTAAGTTGGGTCAGGGGCTATGAGAATGTGCTCACGCCGATGAACCAACTGAGTGCCAACTTTCACCAACAGTTTGATCCACTTCTGGCAGCAGCCGACGATCGCTCAGCTATCACTCAATCTGACCACTATCGCCGCTCACTGCTTTATAACCTGTTACTGCAAACCAGTTGTTTTCGGTATTGGGGACAAGGTGTTTGGACAGACTATGCCCGACAAATCTATGACCAGGGACAAGCCACGATCGCGGGTCACGGTTGAGGGGATGAAGGGCGGCGATCGCTAGCTTCGATTCAGCTTAATGGGATTGCAGATCCGCAAACAAAAGATTCAGCCGCTCGGCAACATCCGCTTTGCCTTCCGGATCGGCGTTGTGTAAAAACACATCCAAAATAAACCAGCGACAGATATCCGGATCAATTTTCACCAATGCCAGCATCACCTGATTGAGAATTTCCGTGGTTAATTCATCCGGTAGCCGCCGTAATTCATCGCGAATCATCAAAGCTTCTTCCACCGATCGCGTTTGACTGACTGTGACCACAGCTTTAACCACCATTTCGACCAGATGATCGAGGTCAGGGGTTAGAGGCGGGTTCGGGCGATCGTCGGATGGTTGCTCTGACAAGAAAAACCTACTCTGTGCAATTTTTTTCTATGTTTGAATCAATCATTGATTCGTGAATCCAGTTCGGATTGTGGATTAAATAAATTCGCCAACTGTACGGGCAGGTTCAGCAGACCAATCTGCGCTCTGCAATGGATTTGACGGCAAAACCCGCTCCTACCCAATCTCAAACTGATTTAATTCCCATTCCTTACTCAATCATTAGTCCAGTGATTAGATTGATAACTGTCTAATTCTGCCGCTATTACGCATAACTTGGCAAGCAATGTTATTTACCTAACAATTTGCCAGTTGGCCTCGAATGATCCTGAACGGCTTGCTATTGTGCGATTAATTCCTGTTCTTGAGCTAAGGTGGTTTGTCTAGTTCCCATTAACTAGATTTAAATCTCACAAAAGAGAATCAACCTATAAAACTTCTATCCTTTGATAGAAGACAGAGAACACTATCCGTGGCGGACAATAGCTAAAGTATAAACTCACATGAATTGTGGCTATTTCGGGAGGGCTTTTCCTCTACCTGTAAGTAGAAATACTGCATCAATTGCTTATTACTGCTGACTATAAATTTTTTTACAGTGTTCGCCGGAACGTAATTAAGGTGAACACTGTTTCTCACACGAAGACAGGGCTAAATGGTTAATCGTCGTCGCGCATCGGCTTCCCAAAGGAACGAAACTATGCCTCCAGCTACCTCCGCTACACCTGATACTGACGATCTCGATCTGAAACAATTATTAAAAATTTTGACTGAGGTAAAAAAAGGTAATTTCGCGGTGCGAATGCCGATCGATCAAACGGGGATGGCTGGTAAGGTTGCGGATGCCTTTAACGACATTATTGAAATGAATGAGCGGATGGCAAATGAGCTAGAACGCATCAGTACGGTGGTCGGGAAAGAAGGGAAAATTAATGAGCGGGCTTCCTTAGGCAGTGCTAGAGGTTCCTGGCGAGATTGTGTGGAATCGGTGAATACGTTAATCACCGATCTGGTACAGCCAACTGCCGAAACCGCGCGTGTGATCCGGGCAGTGGCGAACGGGGATTTGTCCCAGGCGATCGCGACGGAGATCGAAGGCAGACCCTTACAAGGGGAATTCCTCCAGACTGCCCATATCGTTAATACGATGGTGGATCAGCTCAACTCCTTTGCTTCGGAAGTGACGCGGGTGGCGCGGGAAGTGGGGACGGAAGGTAAGCTGGGGGTGCAAGCGCAAGTGCCTGGGGTCGCCGGAACCTGGAAGGACTTGACTGACTCCGTTAACTCAATGGCAGGCAACCTGACCGCCCAGGTACGGAATATTGCGGAAGTGACAACGGCGGTAGCGAACGGCGACCTGTCGAAGAAGATCACCGTAGACGTAAAAGGCGAGATTCTGGAGCTGAAAAACACGATCAACGTCATGGTGGATCAGCTCAACTCCTTTGCCTCGGAGGTAACGCGGGTGGCGCGGGAAGTGGGGACGGAAGGCAAGCTCGGTGTACAGGCGTTAGTCCCCGGAGTGGCGGGAACCTGGAAAGACCTGACCGATTCCGTCAACTCGATGGCAGGCAACCTGACGGCTCAGGTACGGAATATCGCGGAAGTGACGACGGCAGTGGCGAATGGCGACCTGTCGAAGAAGATCACCGTCGATGTCAAAGGCGAGATTCTGGAACTGAAGAATACCGTGAACACGATGGTGGATCAGTTGAATTCCTTCGCTTCGGAAGTAACGCGGGTGGCGCGGGAAGTGGGAGCCGAAGGCAAGTTAGGCGGACAGGCGGAAGTGCGAGGGGTGGCGGGAACCTGGAAAGACCTGACCGACTCTGTGAACTTCATGGCAGGGTCATTAACCGCTCAAGTCCGAAATATCGCGGAAGTGACGACAGCAGTAGCAAATGGCGACCTGTCGAAGAAGATTACCGTCGATGTCAAAGGGGAAATTCTCGATCTCAAGAGCACCATCAACACGATGGTGGATCAGTTGAACTCCTTTGCCTCAGAGGTAACGCGGGTAGCCCGAGAGGTAGGAACCGAAGGCAAGTTAGGGGTACAGGCGGAAGTCCAGGGAGTGGCGGGAACCTGGAAAGACCTGACCGATTCCGTGAACCTGATGGCAGGGAATCTGACCGGGCAGGTACGGAACATTGCCGAAGTAGCCACCGCGATCGCCAGTGGTGACCTGTCCAAGAAAATCACGGTCGATGTCAAAGGCGAGATTCTGGAACTGAAGAATACCATCAACATCATGGTGGATCAGTTGAACTCCTTTGCTTCGGAAGTAACGCGGGTAGCGCGGGAAGTGGGTGCCGAAGGCAAACTGGGAGGACAGGCGGAAGTGCGAGGGGTGGCGGGAACCTGGAAGGATTTGACCGACTCTGTAAACTTCATGGCAGGGTCGCTGACCGCCCAGGTACGGAATATTGCCGAAGTGACAACGGCGGTGGCGAATGGCGACCTGTCGAAGAAAATCACCGTCGATGTGAAAGGGGAAATTCTGGAACTGAAAAACACCATCAACATCATGGTGGATCAGCTCAACTCCTTTGCCTCGGAAGTAACGCGGGTGGCTCGTGAGGTGGGAACGGAAGGGAAACTGGGGGTACAGGCGGAAGTCCGAGGGGTGGCTGGCACCTGGAAAGACTTGACCGACTCCGTCAACTCGATGGCAGGTAATCTGACCGCCCAGGTACGGAACATCGCGGAAGTGACGACGGCGGTGGCGAATGGCGACCTGTCCAAGAAAATCACGGTCGATGTGAAAGGCGAGATTCTGGAACTGAAAAACACCATTAATACGATGGTGGATCAACTCAGTTCCTTTGCCTCTGAAGTAACCCGCGTGGCTCGTGAGGTGGGAACGGAAGGCAAACTGGGGGTACAGGCGGAAGTCCGAGGGGTGGCTGGCACCTGGAAAGACCTGACCGACAATGTCAACTCGATGGCTGGCAATCTAACGGCGCAGGTACGGAACATTGCCGAGGTGGCAACCGCGATCGCGAATGGCGACCTCTCGAAGAAGATTACGGTGCAGGTGAAGGGTGAAATTCTGGAGCTGAAAAACACGATCAACATCATGGTGGATCAGCTCAGTGCCTTTGCCTCTGAGGTCACGAAGGTGGCAAGGGAAGTGGGTTCGGAAGGCAAACTGGGGGTACAAGCGGATGTCCGGGGGGTGGCGGGCACCTGGAAAGACCTGACCGACTCCGTGAACTTCATGGCAGGGTCGCTGACTGCCCAAGTACGCAACATCGCGGCGGTGACGACGGCGGTGGCGAATGGCGACCTATCAAAGAAAATTACCGTTGATGTCAAAGGCGAGATTCTAGAACTGAAGAACACCGTTAATACAATGGTGGATCAGTTAAACTCCTTTGCCTCTGAGGTAACACGGGTGGCGCGGGAGGTGGGAACGGAAGGCAAACTGGGGGTGCAGGCGGAAGTCCGAGGGGTGGCTGGCACCTGGAAAGACCTGACCGATAATGTCAACTTGATGGCGAGTAGCTTGACGGCGCAGGTACGAAATATTGCCGAAGTGACGACGGCGGTAGCGAATGGCGACCTGTCCAAGAAGATCACGGTCGATGTGAAAGGCGAGATTCTGGAGCTAAAGAACACCATCAACATCATGGTGGATCAGCTCAGTTCCTTTGCTTCGGAAGTGACACGGGTGGCGCGGGAGGTGGGAACCGAAGGCAAACTGGGGGTACAAGCCTACGTCCGGGGCGTGGCGGGTACGTGGAAAGACCTGACCGACAATGTCAACTCGATGGCAGGCAATCTAACGGCGCAGGTGCGGAACATTGCCGAAGTGACGAAGGCGGTGGCAAACGGCGACCTCTCGAAGCAAATCACCGTGGATGTGAAGGGCGAAATTCTGGACTTGAAGAACACCATCAACGTCATGGTGGATCAGCTTAACTCCTTCGCCTCTGAGGTGACGCGGGTGGCGCGGGAAGTAGGAACGGAAGGCAAACTGGGCGGTCAAGCCAACGTCATGGGGGTAGCCGGAGTCTGGAAAGACCTGACCGATAATGTGAACTCGATGGCAGGCAACCTGACCGCCCAAGTCCGAGGCATCGCCAAAGTGGTGACGGCGGTGGCAAATGGGGATCTGAAACGGAAGTTAATGCTGGAGGCGAAGGGGGAAATCGAAACCCTGGCCGACACGATCAACGAAATGATCGATACCCTGGCGACCTTTGCCGATCAGGTCACTACCGTGGCGCGGGAAGTGGGGATTGAAGGGAAACTGGGCGGTCAGGCGAAAGTGCCTGGGGCGGCTGGAACCTGGCGACACTTGACCGATAACGTCAACGAGCTAGCCGCGACCCTGACTACGCAGTTGCGAGCGATCGCAGAAGTGGCAACCGCCGTGACGAAGGGCGACCTGACCCGATCGATCGCGGTAGAGGCTCAAGGCGAGGTGGCCGTCCTGAAGGACAACATCAACCAGATGATTGCCAACCTGCGGGAAACCACCCAGAAGAACACCGAGCAAGACTGGCTCAAGACCAACCTGGCGAAGTTTACCCGCATGTTACAAGGTCAGCGCGACCTGGAAACGGTGTCGAAGCTAATCCTGTCTGAACTGGCTCCGTTGGTATCGGCACAGCATGGGGTGTTCTACTTAATGGAAGCCAGCGAAATGTCGCCGTCGATCCTGAAGCTACTCAGTACCTACGCCTATCGGGAGCGCAAGCATCTGGCGAACCGCTTCCATTTAGGGGAAGGGCTAGTCGGTCAGTGTGCCTTAGAGAAAGAACGGATTCTGATTACCGATGTGCCCAACGACTACATCAAGATCAGTTCCGGCTTGGGCGAATCGACACCCATGAATGTGGTGGTGCTACCGGTGCTGTTTGAAGGACAGGTGACAGCCGTGATTGAACTGGCTTCTTTCCGCCGCTTCAGCGAAATTCACCTGATGTTCTTCGACCAACTGACGGAAAGTATCGCGATCGTCCTGAACACGATCGCCGCCAGTATGCGTACCGAGGAACTGCTGAAGCAATCGCAATCTCTAGCCGAAGAACTGCAAACCCAGCAGAAGGAACTGACCGAAACCAACAAGCGACTGGAGCAACAAGCCCAATCCCTGAAGGCATCGGAAGAACTGCTGAAAAACCAGCAAGAACAGCTACAACAAACCAACGAAGAGTTGGAAGAAAAAGCCGAACTGCTGGCATTACAAAACCGTGAAGTGGAGCGCAAAAACCAGGAGATCGAGCAAGCGCGGCAATCGCTGGAAGAAAAAGCCAAACAGTTGGCACTCACCTCCAAGTACAAATCGCAGTTTCTGGCGAATATGTCCCATGAACTGCGAACGCCCCTCAATAGTCTGCTGATTCTGGCGCGGTTACTGAGTGAAAACAACGAAGGGAATCTCACCCTACGCCAGGTGGAACATGCCCGCACCATTCACTCGGCTGGCAATGATCTGCTGGAACTGATTAACGACATTCTGGATCTGGCGAAGATCGAGTCGGGTACCATGTCGGTCGAGATTGACCAAACCCTGTTCACCGATCTGCGGAATTACATGGAGCGTACCTTCCGGCAGGTGGCTCAAGACAAGAAGCTGGACTTTACGGTGCAGTTTGATGAACGCCTACCTCGATCCATCTATACTGACTCCAAACGCCTCCAACAGGTACTGAAGAATCTCCTGGCGAATGCCTTTAAGTTCACAGAACAGGGTCAGGTGAGTTTGAATGTCAGTGTGGCAACGACAGGTTGGAGTCCCAATCATGAGGTATTGAATCGAGTAGATACCGTGATCGCTTTTGCAGTCAACGATACAGGCATTGGGATTGCGCCGGATAAACAACAGGTGATTTTTGAAGCTTTCCAACAGGCAGATGGCACGACCTCCCGGAAATATGGGGGGACTGGCTTGGGGTTATCCATTAGCCGGGAAATTGCTCAACTCCTCGGAGGCGAAATTCAGCTCAGTAGCGAACTCGATCGCGGCAGCACCTTTACGTTGTACCTGCCCCAGGCGTATGTCTCCTTCGAGAATGCTCGAGTCCGGGAAACCCTGCTATTCCGACCCGCCCTCGAAGCCACCTCACTCCAGCAAGCCCAAATTGTTTACTCACCGCAATCTCATACGGCGGTATTAATGGAGAATGAGCTAGAAGACGATCGCGAGTCCATTCAACCGGACGATCGTGCCCTGCTGATTATTGAGGATGATATTAACTTTGCCCGGATTTTATTAGATCTGATCCGGCAACAGGGATTTAAAGGGTTGATTGCCACCCGAGGTGATATTGGTCTGGCAATGGCACGCGAGTTTAACCCCAGTGCGATCGTCCTCGATATTCGCCTACCGATTCTGGATGGCTGGATGGTGCTGGATCGGCTGAAGCATGATCCGAGTACCCGGCATATCCCGGTGCATATTATGTCGGTGGAAGATGGGCTACACCGGAGTTTGCAACAGGGCGCGATCGCCTATCAGCAAAAACCGATTAGTAAAGAAGTGTTGTCAGATGCCCTCACCACCATTCAGCAATTTGTTGAACGATCGGTCAAAAACCTGCTGGTGGTAGAAGATGACGCGGCTCAACGCCAGCAGATTCTGGATCTGGTGAATAACAGTGATATTGTCAGTACCGCCGTGGCTACGGGGGCAGAGGCATTACAAGCCCTGCAATCTGAGCAATTTGATTGTGTGGTGTTAGATCTGGGATTACCCGATATGAGCGGATTTGAGTTGATTGAGCAAATTCGAGAGCAGGGTAGCCAATCGGGACAGTCACCCGTCTGCCCACCGCCGATCGTGGTGTACGTGCAACATGAGTTAACCTGCCAGCAGGAAACCGATCTCCAGCGCATTGCCGCGACCCTGACGATCAAAGATGTGCGATCGCCGGAAAGTTTGCTGGATGCCACGACTTTATTCCTGCATCGCGTCCAGGCGAATTTGCCCGAATCTCAGCGGCGTATGCTGGAACAACTGCAACAACATGACCCGGTGTTAGCCGGAAGAAAAGTGCTGATCGTAGACGACGATGTGCGGAATATCTTTGCCCTGACCAGCATGTTGGAACGGTATCAGATGCAAGTGCTTTATGCTGAGAATGGTCGTGATGGTATCGCTACTTTACAAAACAACCCAGACATTGACATTGTGTTAATGGATGTGATGATGCCAGAAATGGATGGCTACGAAACCATGCGGGCAATTCGGCAGATCACTCAATTTGCGACCCTCCCAATGATTGCCCTGACGGCAAAGGCCATGAAGGGCGATCGCGAAAAATGCTTGGAAGCCGGAGCCTCCAGTTACATCACCAAGCCGGTTGATGTGGAGCAACTGCTCTCGCTACTGCGAGTCTGGCTATACAAGTAGGGACTTGGACATCAGGGGCTATAGTGCCATACCATACCCCCTACCGTTAACTTCCTACCCTGCCGCTCTTTCGCTTAGTACATATATGGAATCTGACTCGAAAGCCAACATTCTCTTAGTGGATGACCATCCAGAAAACCTATTGGTGCTGGAGGCACTTCTGGAAAAGCTGGGTCAAAATCTGGTCAAGGCGAATTCTGGAGAGGAAGCCTTACGGTGTCTACTCAATCAGGATTTCGCTGTGATCCTGCTAGATGTGCAGATGCCGGAGATGGATGGGTTTGAGACAGCTACCTTGATTCGGCAACGAGAGCGATCGCGCAATACTCCGATCATCTTTTTGACGGCGTTTAGTACCAACGATGCCTTCGTGTTCAAAGGGTACGGCGTGGGGGCAGTGGATTATCTGCTGAAGCCGATCGATCCGGTAATCTTGACCTCGAAAGTGTCGGTATTTGTTGATCTTTATCAACGAACGGCGGAAGTCAAACGGCAGGCGGCTCAACTGGCAGCAATAAATAGCGAGTTGCGGCAAAGTGAAGAACGCTTTCGTTCCCTGGGGGCCTGCTCTCCAGTTGGCATTTTTCTCCTGGATATGGCGGGTCAGTGTACCTATGCCAACCCCCGGTGTCAGGCCATCTGTGGATTTACGCTGACCGAGAGTTTAGGCGAAGGATGGATGCGGTTTCTGCATGCCGACGATCGCGATCGTGCCATTGCCGACTGGAAGGGGGTAATCTATGACCACCAGGAATTTTCCACCGAATATCGGTTTCAAGATGCCAAAGGCGAGGTGCGGTGGACTTCGGTGCGCTCAGCCCCCATGTTCTCCAACGATCGGGAGTTGATTGGACATGTCGGCACGATCGAGGACATTACGGCGCGGAAAGAAGCGGAGGCAATGCGGGAGCGGTTGATTCGGGAGCAGGCGGCGCGGCAACAGGCGGAAACTATTAACCAGATGAAGGATGAGTTTCTGGCGATCGTGTCCCATGAACTCCGAACGCCGCTGAATGCGATTTTAGGCTGGTCGAAAGTCTTGCTCACCAATCGGGTCGATGAGGCAACCAGAGCTAGAGCCCTGGAAACGATCGAGCGCAATGCCCGATCGCAGGCAAAACTGATTGAAGATATTTTGGATGTGTCACGGATTATTCGCGGTAAGCTCCGGCTCAGTCTGCAAGCGATCGATCTGACAGAACTGATTGAGGGGGTGCTGGAAACCACCCGTCCGCTCGCGAGTTCTAAAGACATTCAACTCCAGGTTGACCTCGCCCCGAATATTCCTATGATCTGTGGCGATCCTGAACGACTTCAGCAGGTCGTCTGGAATTTGCTCTCCAATGCGATTAAGTTCACCCCCGCCGGAGGTAAAGTCGAGATTTGCTTACAACAGGTGACGATAGGTGAGCCAGAAATAGCTAGGGACGTTGATCGGCATAGCAGAGAAGGAACCGTCGATCGAGATCACCAGGCGGCTCCGATGCTCAGACTGCAAACCCTGCCAACGGATAAATTGCCGATCGCCGTCATGGCGCATACGTCCGAATATGCTCAGATCCAGGTGACGGATACGGGAGTGGGCATTCCGGCTGATTTTTTGCCCCATGTGTTCGAGCATTTCCGGCAAGCCGATAGCACGACGACCCGCTCCCATGGTGGCTTGGGTTTAGGGTTAGCGATCGTGCGGCATCTGGTGGAATTACATCACGGGATGATTATGGCAGAGAGTGAAGGAGAGGGAAGAGGTGCCAGATTCACGGTGAATTTGCCCCTGGCTAAATCGACGATCGAACCCACAATGCCCTCCTGCCTGGGCTGAAACCGCTTAGAACCAGGGAGTGGGAATTCTCCTAAAAATTCCTGTTTTTACCTCAGAGAGATGCAAGGCTAACATAGATGGAATATTGACATGCCATTGACTGAATTACCATCTATTGACATCAGCCTAAAATTAACGGCTGAAGATTCCAATTCTCCATGCAAAGCCCAGAGGCAATTATTTTCTGCCCTAACCCCCTGTGTCAGGCTCCCAATCTAGAGAGCCATCATTTTTGCCAGCAGTGCCGAACGCCTCTCCCCAAACGGTATCTTTGGGCAGTTGGCAAAGGTCTGGAAGGGTTTCGTCCGGATGATTTGCTGGACGATCGCTACCTGTTTAAGCACAGTCAGGTCGTGTTGGATACCAAACCGGGTAGCTTGCCAACGTCTCCAGAAGCGATCACTGAGGTGATCACCCCCTACCTCCGGCTGTCTACCTATTCTTTACATATCCCCCAGGTTTATACCTGGCTCTCGGCTGAGGCGGTAAGTGAGCGATCGTCCAGTCCATTGAAAAGTGATCTCCTCCTATTAGAGCAAGTTCCCATCTATCCCGATGGCGTGAGTGGGTCGGGGGAATCGCTAGCGGGACTGCTGATGCCGGAGTTAGCCACGGTCTGGCAGCAGGGGACAGGAATGCAGCAGTTAAACTGGCTGTGGCAAATTGCCCAACTCTGGCAACCCCTCGTCAATGAAGGGGTGGCAACCAGTTTACTCAGTCTCCAGGGACTACGAGCTGAGGGATCACTGGTGCGATTGTTAGAACTACAACCCGATCGCTCGCCAGTCACCCTAAAGACCTTGGGGCAACTGTGGCAACAGTGGCAAGCTAGAGCCAATCCCGCGATCGCCGAGTTTCTAGCCGCCCTATGTCAGCAATTAGTCCAGGGACAGGTAAAAACGGCAGAACATCTAGTCATATTGCTCGATCGGGCACTGAATGCGTATAGTCCCGCCCAATCCCGCCACCTGCAAATTGCCACCTTAACCGATCAGGGCCCTACGCGGCAGCGCAATGAGGATGCTTGCTACCCACCGAGTGGCACTGCCCCTGGAGTGGTTCACCTGTCTGCCCCTCCCGCCGTTAAGAGTGACCTGCCTCTGGTGATTGTCTGTGATGGCATTGGTGGGCATGAGGGGGGAAATGTGGCTTCCAATTTAGCCATTTCCACGGTTCAGGAACGCCTCCAGACCCTTACCCTTCAGTCGCCACTAGAGTCTGAGCAAATCATGACCGCATTGGAGCAGGCAACTCTGATCGCCAATGATGTGATCAGTCGGCGAAACGATAGCGAACAGCGCTATGAGCGGCAACGGATGGGGACAACGCTGGTGATGGCATTGGGATGTGGGCATCATCTGTATCTCACCCATGTGGGCGACAGCCGCGCCTATCGGATTACCCAAACTGGTTGCCATCAGGTGACGTTAGATGATGATCTGGCTTCTCGGGAAGTGCGGTTAGGCTATGCGCTCTACCGAGAAGCTTTGCAACAACCCGGATCTGGCTCTTTAATCCAGGCGTTGGGAATGGCATCGTCAGCGCTATTACATCCCACGGTGCAACGGTTGATTCTGGATGAAGATTGTCTGTTTCTCCTGTGTTCGGATGGCTTAAGTGATAACGATCGTGTGGAGGAATGCTGGCAAACCCATCTCTTACCTGTGTTGGATGGCAGCGTGGACGTGGCAACGGCTGTCCAACAACTGGTGACACTGGCAAACCAGCAAAATGGTCACGATAACGTTACCGTTGGCTTGGTCTATTGCCGGGTTAGCGCCCCACCCTCTGACCCGACGATCGTTGTACCGGCAACACTGGCAACTCAACCGATGGAGGGAGCGGGGGCTGAGGCGGCGACCCAATTACTCAACTCACCCACCGCGAAAACTCAGAAGGTCTCACGCTCACGATCGCAGTTCAGCCCCTGGTCTAGTCTGGTCGGGATTGTGTTGCTATTAGGCATCGCTGGCTTACTGTTGTACCTGCTTGTGCCAGATGTGCGATCGCAGTTGTTGTCCTGGCTGGGGATGGAGCCGATTTCTACACCTCCTGTGGCTTCTGTACCTCCCCCCACTGCGCCTCCCATCAGTTCACCCAGTCCGGCTTCTAGCCCGGAGTTGCGACCCAATTCCTTAATTCAAGTCACTCGTTCTAGTGTGGATGGGATCGGACAGTCGCCCTTAATATTGCAAGCGAGCCTGCCTGCCCCAGCCACATCGGTGTCACCAGAATCTAGTGCTGCCGGTTTAATCGTACCCGTCGGCAGCGTCTTAGAAATTACTAGCCGTCGGGCATCCCCCAGCCAAGCCTTCTGGGTACAGGTTAAAGTCTGTTCCATCCCCGATCGTCCGGCACCAGCCCAACCGACCGCCCAAGCCGGAGATACAGGGTGGATTCCCGAAGCCACGATCGCACCTTTGGTGACCAGTGATCTGAGCCTGACGGAGATGCAGCGCGGGAAATGTGCCACTGGTTCCCCGCCCGTGTCTAGGAGTAAGATTCTCAAGAGATAATGGATCAAACGGGAGAGATGAAGACCAACCCCAGGCAAACCCTGATTCATCCTGCCTCTTTATCCTCTCAATACCGATTACTGACAACTGACTCCCTATCGATGTAACTGCTCAATGCCCTTGTCTGAGACTCCTTGCTTTAGTCTGGCGATCGCCCCCCTCACTCGGGCGGGTAGCGCGTATTTTGCCATCCATGTGATTAAGGCACCGCTGCCCAATGCCTATGTGTTACATGATTGTGTGTGGACAGAAACGCTGACCAATCTGTGGCAATCCTGGCAAGACATGTTCTCAACCCGACGGTTACCGAACGTACCGCATGTCTCAGAGGTTAACACGCCACCTCCAGAACCGATGATTCCGGCGGTTAATATGCTGGCACCACCGAACCAGCCGATCGGTCTATCGGGTCGGTTAATGCAGGATTTGGGCATTAGTCTCTGGCGCTGGCTATTTGATGGGCAGATTTTAGTCAGCTTTAAAGAGAGCTATGGCATTGCCAGAGGGCAGGACAAACCCTTACGGTTACGCTTGGAAATTCGCGATCCCGATTTGATTGCCCTCCCCTGGGAAATCATGCAGGATGGGGCAGGCAGACAGGCAATTTCCCTTAGTCAGCAACTATTATTCAGCCGCACGACGAGTGATGTCTCTACCCTGCCCACCTTGCGAACGGATCACATTCTGAAAATTTTGTTGGTCTTGGGGCAGGATACGGAACCCGGCAGTGAACCCGATGGGGCGGCTGTGCTGCGAACGCTCAAGTTGCAACAGGAAGCAACAGCATTAGCTCAAGTGCTACAAACCTCTGGCAATTCGGGGATTGGTGGTTCTCACCAAACTCCCTGCCAGGTCGATACCTTAGTGCAACCCACCTCTGCCGAACTAATTCAGTCTTTGGAAACACGAACCTACAATGTTCTGTTTTATGCCGGACATGGAGCCCCTGCCCCCGATGGCGGTTTATTGTTCCTGCGACCCGATATGGTATTGAATGGGACGGAATTAGCCCAGGTGTTAACGCGTTGCCAGGTTAAATTAGCGGTTTTTAATGCCTGTTGGGGGGCACAACCCGATCACTATGGTGTGGCGGGAGCGGAGCCTGGGTCAGATGAGCCAGTGGCACAGTTAATTCCCCGCAGCAGTTTGGCAGAGGTGCTGATCCATCATGGGGTGCCTGCCGTTCTGGCAATGCGAGACTCGATTACCGATAAAGAAGCGCTGAGTTTTATTCAAGCTTTTGCCAAGGCCTTAGCCGAACGCATGCCGATCGATCAGGCGGTTGCCGTTGCCCGTCAGCATTTATTGACACTGTATAAGTTCAACCAACAAGCCTGGACATTACCCGTTCTCTACATGCATCCCGAGTTTGAGGGGGAATTGCTGAAATCGTTGGAAATGAGCCCGACCCTGATGCCAACTGGGACAGTCACCCGGATTGGTAATCAAGACAACCATCGTGCCTGTTTACGATCGCTGAAAACGGCAAGAGTCTGGCAAATTCGGGGGGGATTAATGCGGGTTGGTCGCGATCGCACCAAGAATGATCTGGTGTTAGAAGAGGATGAAGGCGGTGTGTCGCGAGAACATGCGGTCATTTTCCGCCGGGACTCTAGCCACGAAAGTCCGGGAGAGGCAACCTATTATTTAGAAGACATTTCTCGCTTTGGCACCTGGGTATTGCTGGCGGGTAACTGGCAAAAAGTGCATCGTCAGGAAGTGCAACTGTACTCGGGC
Organism: Pantanalinema rosaneae CENA516; assembly: GCF_050753385.1. NCBI lineage: Bacteria > Bacillati > Cyanobacteriota > Cyanophyceae > Leptolyngbyales > Leptolyngbyaceae > Pantanalinema > Pantanalinema rosaneae. The sequence continues at coordinate 33,473 of NZ_JBLZFZ010000031.1, read as the reverse complement.
TCCCAGTTGAAATTTGGCAGTTCTCAGAATGAAACTTTAGAATTTATTTTGGATCAAAAGCCCTCTAATTAATTTGGCTTTAGCATCAGCAAGTCGCTCTGAAGTTAATGTTCTATCCTGAGACTTGGATAATTCTTCGGTTTCCTCTCTTAAGATTATGACAATATGGCAACCCCTTACGCCATTTGATGGAAATGCTGGGATTTTGTCGGGCAGTTACGGAACTGACCATCCCTACTATGTAGCTATTCCCAGCAAAAGCTAGTTGGCTAAATCAGTGCATGCAGGAGTCCGGTTATGGATAATGAAGTGATGTGTTCCGATCATGTTAAACAGTCTGCGGCTAACGTTGAACGTGATCTATGGGTAGCTCTGTTACAGGCAGAAAGTGTGAGTTATTCCTGGCAGTCGGGTGAACCATTGACCGAAGATGCCTTCGTCGTTGCCGAAGATCCCACTGCGAAAATTGCCTACCCCTGGAATCCCCTATCCCTTGAGGCAGAGTCATTCTTCGCTGAAGTAGACGAGGACTTGCTGTTTGACGGGTTCTCGGCGGAAGAAATTTCAGCACGATCGACCACCTTTTTTGAGCAAATGGATACGCTGTGGGTAAATGCGACACTGCAATCTAGCCTGATGCAACAGTTTGCCGTCCGCGTTCCACAAGCGATTCTGTCCGCGATCGTGGAGCGAGTGCAAAAAGTGGCAACGACAGCGGAATCGATGGCAGATCGGTTGATTGGGTCAGTGCAGGATTTGTTACCCAATCTGGCGCTGGAAGATTTGGAAGTGTTGGCGCGTCCCCTTGCCTATGAGTTGCGTGATTCCTATACAGGGGATCCAGTAAAATCCATGTTGGCAAAAGTGCCCCAGGCTAACTGGCAAGACCAATCAGAACTCAATCAAGCGCGGTTAAGTCTGGCAGTGGCGCACTATGCGATCGCGGCATTGCAAAAAAGCGAACAATCACCGCAATAAAGGATGAAGGCGAATGGATGAAGGCTATGCTCTACACTCTTCTAGCCTTCATCTCAGCTTTTGAGCCAAGCTACTGATAAAACCGGGTGGCAAAATTCTGAGAGCGAGTGGGGGATACCTCGCGGGCTTTGAGAATCGCTGATCCCAGAAAGGCATAGGAGAGAATGCCCACAACGGCTAGTAAAACGGGACTAATCATCCCAGCCGCGTTCCAGAGAGCATGGAGTCCAGAAGCGCTCAAATAGCCGATGCCCTGAATCAAATAGCTACGGCGCGATCGCAGGACACTCAACCCAACGAAGTAGCCGAGATAGCCACTGTAGGCAATGTGACCGGCGACCGAACCCAGAACTCTGGGAATCAGCAGTTGCAGGCTAGCGAGTTGGGCGGCCCCCTCTCCGGCTGCCAGGGTGGATTGATAAATGCCAGGGATATACTGCCCCAAGGTTTCTGCCAGGGTAAAGCCGACTGCCGAAGCGGCTCCGAGTAAAATGCCGTCCAAGGGTTCCCACACGCCGATCTCCTCTCGTTTGGGCGATCGTAAGCACTTGCCTAAAAAACATGCCAGGAGTACCGGGAGCGCTTTCAGCAGTTCTTCCATTAGTCCTGCCCCAAAAAACATGCGGATCAGTAGGGTCAATGGATCAAGCCCTGTAATATCTGTCGGTAGATTGCCGGGTAAAACCTGCCGAAAGATATACAAAAACAGGTTCAGTAATGGGCTGGTCAGAAGCAACACCATCAGTAGGGCAGTGCCAAAAAGTACCCACCAGGGTTTATGTTTGCCACAAAGCTGATAGACGAAGTAATAGACAGCTCCAGCCAGATAGGCGGCCAGGAGGAAATTGAATACACTAGCCTGCCCCACTGCCAAAAATAAGGACACGACCACCCCGATCGTGATTCCGGCGGGTAGGAGGTAGGCTTTCCGAATCAAATGCTGTCCAGTGGAAAGAATCGGAAATAACTGGGTCAGGCTGGCCTGCTCCGGTTCAATTGCGGGTAACGGATGCAGCACTAAGCGATCGGTGGGGTCAATCGCTCCCGGTAGAGAAAAATCTGTGCTATCTTCTAGCCCTTGAATTTTGAAGGGATCCGTAACCGCGTGGTATTCAAAGGCAAATTCGGGCCCCTGTTGTCCCAGCATGAAGCGATCGCCACCCTGGAGTACCTGACAACCCTGGAGGCGCTTGCCATTCAGAAAGGTGCCATTGGCACTATTCAGGTCACAGACTTGCCAAAAGCTGCTGCCATCACTGGACTCGAATCCTACAACTGGACTGATCTCGACATGGCGACGGGAAACTGACCGATACCGATCCGAACTCAGGGCAATTTGGCAGCGAGGATCCCGCCCGATCGTCACAATACTTGATCCCGATAGCGGCAAGCAAGTTGATTGCTGCTGGCTTGTTCCATCAGGCAGAAGCTGGCGGAGAAATGCAGTATAGCGAGGTTTACCCGTCACCGAACGTTGGCACTACGATTCAATCAAGATGTCGAGGAGGGAAACTCTCAAACCGATTGACCGACGACTCTCCTCAGTGGGTCAATCCTACATGGCTCAACGACTTTGTTCAACCGTTCTATGGCTGATTAGCTCTGGCATCGCGAACCGCCGCAAAAAAGCAAACGACCCCTAAGGGCAACGCCGTCACCAGAATAATGGTTGTGGGTACGGTGCCTAAATCGGGCGTACCAGAGGTTAATTCAAAAATAGAACCGATCGCCGCAATCCCGGCAATACAGGCTCCGGCTAACAATACACCACTTTTGGGAGTCACAGATGATTTGCCTCAACACTACACCATTGGTTTGACGGTCTGGGTAGAAAAGCCGTGTTTAGCAAGCTCCTGGTGCAGCAGCAAGGCATTTTCTACGCGATCGACAAACATCACCCCATTCAGATGATCAATTTCATGCTGAATACAGCAGGCTAAAAGACCAGATGCCGAGAGCTTTTGGGGACGACCCGACTCATCTTTGTATGCCACCTCGATCGCCGAGGGACGTTTGACATCCAGATACACACCGGGAATACTGAGGCAACCTTCCTGGGTGACGGAGAAATCTTGACTAGCTTTGGTAATACTGGGGTTGATTAAAATCAAGGGCGGGGTAGCGGCTTCGTCAGGTTGACAGTCGATCACAATCACCTGTTTATTCACGGCGATTTGCGGGGCTGCCAAACCAATGCCATCAGCGCTATACATCGTTTGTAGCATTTCCCGAATCAGGCGCTTGATATCTCCATCAATCTTGGCAACGCGCTTGCTGCCTTGACGCAAGACCCGATCGCCCAAATGATGAATCTCTAACGGTGGCTTCGTTAGCTTCTTTTTCTCAACCAAAACCCCAACTGTCATGGATTATATTACTCGCTGCTTCGTAGAGGATAGGGATAAATGTCGGAATCATTCCGCCTTACCTCTATCTTAGAACATTGCCTTGGGAACAAGAAACACCGAACCAGGATGATTGATCAGGATGGTTTTTGCGGAATCGCGATCGGGCGATCGACGCTAGCCGCTTGATATTGGTTAGGTGGGTACTGGTCAATATGCTGGAAGATTGCGACCGGAGCCGTGACTCGGCAGGTAAAGAACTCGATCGCCACTTTGTTGTCCGGATAAATCACCACCTTGGGCGCTAAATCTTTAGGGGGATTGGCAACCCGCCACTGCCACTTTGCCTGAGTTGGGACAGTATCAATCAAGCGATGGTGCAGCCAATTACAGGATTTACCTAACGCACCAAATTCACGAAATTCTCGTCGCAGCATTGAAGCGACAATCCACGAGGCTGGAGAGCGATCGCCGTGGATCGCTGCCATGACATCGGCAAATGCCCCCTCCGGCTGGGGGGGATGCTGCTGATCCCCACTGCTTGCCAGGGCTTTTTCGAGTTGCGCCGTGGTACTGAGGTCTTCGGGCACTGCCCAAATTACACCCACTCCGTCCTCGGCGGTGCGGTGCAAGTAGCCGACTAAACGAACGGCGGCTTTCAGCTTCAGTCCGGGTAACTTGGTTAATACGGCACCGGGATTCGTGGTGCTAATAAACCATTTGCCGTTGGTGTTGGGAACGTGGGTTTCTTCCTCGGGTACTCCCCCAAAGCTAAATAAATCACCTAGATCGCTGAGGGAATCGGGTTCCGGCAATTCATCGACTTCATCCAGCGACGACCACGATCGGGGATGGTTTTCCGAATCAGGTAGCTCTAACGCATTTTTGATTTGCTGACGAATTTTTTGCAGCGCTTCGAGGGGAATTTTCTGAATCGGCATAAATCAACATCTGCCTAAGGGAACGAGATCAATGCAGCATACAGGTTGCTCTACGCTAGTATGCCCAATCTATTCGCTCTGAATAGAGTTCCTTGATGTTTGCACACAATCCAAATTCTTAAGGATCGAAAAAAAGTAGTGCCAAATCGAAATACAGGCATAAAATGAGCGCCAAACCTGCGCTTAACGTCATGTCGATCGCTCTGCCTGAACTTATACCAATTTAATTTCGACACGCTACAGATTGAGATCCCCCTGCCTTCGGCATCCCCCTATTAAGGGGGACTGAGGGGGATCAGTGCAAGACCTGTGTCGCAAGGTTTATTTAATTTGGTATCACTATCTCTGATTAAAGAGCGGATTGCAGCGGTCAAAAGTTTGTCAAGGATTCCAGACTACAGGATGAATGGTGATCCTGATAATGGCAGACCGCAGCATTCCAGAGTGTGGCTAGGAAGGCAGTAAACCAAACGCAACTACAGCGAAATCATTGGAGGAAAAACTATCATGCATAAACTGATTTCATCGGTTCTGGGTGTCTTAACCGTATCAGTTGGCTTAACGGTTTTCAGTGCGCCTGTCTCATCCCAAAATACAACCCGAGTTTGGTATCGTTGTGATGCGAATAAAGGGTTTTATGCGGTCTACCGTCCTGATGGTTCCGACAGTGTGCGGCTGACCTTTGGCAGTAAAGTGATTACTCTACCCCAAGTTGAGTCTGCCTCCGGTGCTAGATACAGCAATGGCAGTGTGACCTTAAATACCAAAGGTGACGAAGCCTTTGTCGAAGTTGGGGATAAGGTGTTGTTTGACAATTGTGTGGCTCAACAGGGCGGTGGCGTATCGGGACTCTGGTAGTCCATGACATCAGGCATGGGTAATCCCAGCTTTACCCATGTCTGCCCTAACCTGGATATACCCGCCCTTTCCAGGCTCCCCCCTGACCCTGCCAGTGTCGCCAAGCCGAGTCGATCGTCATGAAGGTATAGAGCAGGGCGATCGCCGGTAGACTAACGGCAAATAGCGGCGAACACCGATAAAACCGAACGGTGGGGTAGTATGCCAGTGTCATCAGTAACCAGCCCGTTAATCCAGTTAAGGCGATCGTCGTATTCCCAGCCATCACTCCTATCCCAACTGCGATCGGTGGGATCAGATAAATGATTGTCATTCCCACCAATGTTCCCAGGAGCAATAACGGGGAATAATTGAGTTGCGTATAGGCTGTCCGCGCCACCATATCCCAAATGGTTTGCAGGGATGGATAGGGACGCAAACTACAGGTTAAATCACTCAGACCCAACCAGATCTTTCTAGACAGTCGCAACCCAGCGATCGCGGAATTATCTCCCTCATCCTCTCGCTGCTTCACGACCTGAGCTAAGGCACAATCATCAATTAACGCCTGCCGAATCGTTTGCAGTCCGCCAATCTGTTCCAGAACATCGCCCCGAATTAAAATACACCCGCCCGCCGCCGCCGCCGTCGATCGCTGAGAATCATTCACCCAGCGAAATGGATAAAGTTTTTGAAAAAAGAACACAAAGGCTGGAATCAATAGCTGTTCCCAACTACTCTCACAGCGCAACCGCACCATCACCGAAGCCATCGCCAGATTATGTTGCTCTGCCTGGGTGACTAATCGCCGCACATTCCAGCGATCGTGGTAAATATCCGCATCCGTCAACAAAATATAGTCCGGTGATGCTGTGAGGGCTTTTTGCACCCCCTGATCCATCGCCCACAATTTACCTGACCAACCTGTTGGTAAGGGTGCTGCTGCTAGTATCGTTAACCGTTCTGCCTGCCCCAAGGATGCCGCCGTAGCTTGAGCTACCGTCCCCGTTCCATCCGTACTATGGTCATCCACTAAAATTACCCGCAGTTCACCAGGATAGTCCTGTTGCAGCAACGATCGCAGCGTCACTGGCAGCAACTCCGCCTCATTCCGGGCTGGAATCACCGCCCACACCGTCGGATGCTCTCCCCCACCTTCCTCATCTTCCCCACCTCCCTCCAACACCTGATCACACTGCCAAAACCCTCCCCTCAAGCCAAGCAGTACCAGCCAGATCACCACCGATAATCCTGATAGTGCCGAAATCAGAAAATTCATGCGATCGTTGTCCGATATAGATAGTTGCCAATGTGAAGCATTACGAAGCACAATACATTGTTTGTAGTTTTGTGACCAAGTGTTGGGACAGGAGTGGGGCTACCGTGACGCAGACGCAGGATCGAGGAATCGGTTTAGGACAGCCGGATCAGTTGCAGTCGTTGGATGCTGCGATCGCCGCTAGCCAGAACTATCTGTTGTCTACGCAATATTCGGAGGGTTATTGGTGGGTCGAACTGGAGTCGAATGTCACAATTACGGCAGAAGTCATTCTGCTGCACAAAATTTGGGGCACTGATAAAACCCGACCCTTGCATAAAGCCGAGGCTTACCTGCGATCGCAACAACGGGAACATGGCGGTTGGGAACTATTTTACGGTGATGGCGGCGACCTCAGTACCTCGGTAGAAGCCTATATGGCGCTGCGGTTATCAGGAGTGCCAGCCACTGATCCAGCCATGCAACGGGCGAAGCAATTCATTCTGGCGCGAGGCGGCATCAGCAAAACTCGCATTTTCACCAAGCTGCATCTCGCCTTGATTGGTTGCTATGACTGGCGCGGCATTCCATCGATTCCACCCTGGATCATGCTGTTGCCGGAACAGTTTCCTTTCACGATCTATGAAATGTCCAGTTGGGCAAGGGGTAGCACAGTACCGTTACTGATTGTGTTTGATCAGAAGCCTGTGTATATGGTGGAACCCGCGATCGCCCTGGATGAACTCTACAGTGAAGGAGCGGCAAATGTTCAGTATGAGTTACCGCGTAGTGGGGATTGGACAGATGTATTTCTGGTACTGGATGATGCGTTTAAACTGGCGGAAAATTTGAACCTGGTGCCATTCCGGCAGGAAGGGCTGAAGGCGGCTGAGCGCTGGGTATTGGAGCGGCAGGAAGCTACGGGAGACTGGGGCGGCATTATTCCCGCTATGTTGAATTCCCTCCTGGCATTACGCTGTCTGGGTTATGATGCTGCCGATCCGATCGTCGATCGCGGGTTACAAGCGATTGATCGGTTTGCGATTGAAACAGAGGATAGCTACCGCGTTCAGCCCTGTGTGTCTCCGGTTTGGGATACCGCTTTGGTGATGCGATCGTTAGTGGATTCTGGCTTGCCTGCCGACCATCCTGCCCTGGTGAAGGGGGGGGAATGGCTGCTACAAAAGCAAATTCTAGATTATGGCGATTGGGCGGTAAAAAACCGGGTCGGTAAGCCGGGAGCCTGGGCGTTTGAGTTTGACAACTGTTTTTATCCCGATGTGGATGACACGGCAGTTGTAGTGATGGCGCTGCAAGCCATCCAATTGCCGAATGAGGCTCTGAAACAACAGGCGATCGCGCGATCGGTGCAGTGGATTGCCACGATGCAGTGTCGTCCGGGTGGTTGGGCAGCCTTTGATCTAAATAACGATCAGGATTGGCTGAATCTCCTGCCTTATGCCGATCTGAAAGCCATGATTGATCCGAATACTGCTGATGTCACCGCCCGAGTTTTGGAAATGTTGGGACGGTTAGCTCAGTCACCCAGCGATCGCCTGATGGAGCCTGATCGGATTGTGCGGGCATTAGATTATCTCCGGCAGGAACAGGAACCAGAAGGCTGTTGGTTTGGGCGCTGGGGCGTGAATTATATCTACGGCACCAGTGGAGTGCTGGCAGCGTTATCGGTATTGGCTCCGCAAGCGTTCCGATCGGAAATTGAACGGGGGGCTGCCTGGTTAGTCCAGTGTCAGAATGCCGATGGCGGTTGGGGCGAAACCTGCCGCAGTTACAATGATCCCTCCTTGAAGGGGCAGGGTGTGAGTACGGCTTCTCAAACCGCCTGGGCGTTGATTGGGTTGTTAGCGGCGGGAGAAGCCACCGAAGTATTTGCCAGGGAAGCGATCGATCGCGGTGTGGCGTATCTACTCAATACTCAGCGATCGGATGGCACCTGGGACGAATCGGAATTTACTGGCACTGGGTTCCCCTGCCATTTCTACTTGAAATATCACCTCTATCAGCAGCACTTTCCCCTCACCGCCTTAGGACGCTACCGCCAATTATGCTTTTAGAATAGAGACAACGTCGATCGCTAGTCTGGCTTCAGTAGGTGTTGATGCTACACATTCCAGCTAAATCGCTCACCTTAGAAGAATTTCTGACCCTGCCAGAAACAAAACCTGCGAGTGAGTATATTGACGGGCAAGTCATTCAGAAACCGATGCCGCAAGGGAAGCACAGTACGATTCAGACGGAGTTATCCACGATCGTCAATGTCACTCTCAAACTGCAACACAAAGCCCGAGCATTTTCAGAGTTGCGTTGCACCTTTGGCGGACGATCGACGGTTCCCGATGTGGCGGTGTTTAGCTGGGCAAGCATTCCTCGGGATGCAAATGGCGAGATTGCCAATACATTTTTGATGGCACCAGATTGGACGATCGAGATTCTGTCACCGGATCAGAGCCAGACGAAAGTCACCAAAAATATCTTGCATTGTTTGAATCATGGAACTCAGATGGGTTGGCTAATTGATCCCGATGAGCAAACTATTTTTGTTTACTTACCGAAACACCAGCCGCAGGTATTTGACGAATCAGCACAACTCCTGCCAGTTCCCACCTTTGCCAGTGACCTGATCCTGACAGTAGAAACAGTATTTGGTTGGCTATTAGAATAATTATTTTTAAAAATTTTATTCAATTCAACTAAGCCCATTTCCAGAAGAATTTATCTCCACAGATTGTAGGGGTTTGGCATTCGGTCAATAGCCCTTCTGCATCAGTCAGAGATGATCTGCCGAATGCTAAACCCGTACAGGGTAATATTTTTCTCACAAAGTCTCCTCAGTTCTGGAGATTGGCGCATCCAGTCGCAGATTTTGGGGGTTCGTCAAGCTGAATAAAGCATGGTGTGATTAACTGATTTTACTTGCCAGTGGCAGTAACCGCTCTAGTTCTAAATTGGCAGCGACTTGAGCCAACTTATCTAAATCAGTGCAGTCAGCTAAGTAGGGAATCAAACCAAGAACGGGTACGTTCGTTAAGCGCTGAATTAAATCAGCCGGTGCCCAATCGGCAATCTGCTGTTCAGAACAAGACTGGGCACAATTTAGCACAATGCCCTTGAGGTGGATGCGGGACTGTCGGGCTAATGCCACATTGGCTACGGCTTGACCGATCGCGCCTAATTTCACTGGAACGACTAACACCGCAGGTAATCGCCAATCCCAGGCAAGGTCTGCCACCGTAGTTTCGTGAGTCACCGGAGAACCCAAGCCACCTAACGACTCCACCAGCACAAACTCCTTCTGTTGCCGCAGGGCTTCAAATGCTTGCCAAACCCGCTCTAACTCAATCCGCCGTCCTTCCCGATCGGCGGCTAACGGCGGAGCCAAAGGAGCCTCAAACCATAGAGGATTCACTTCATTCGGATCTAGGTTAAATAAACGGCTATACGTTTCGCGATCGCCGATACCAGACTGAATTGGTTTAAGAATACCAAGTTGCGATAGCGCATGATAGCGACCCCAATAAGCGGCTAACGCCGTCGTCAAAATTGTTTTTCCGGCATCTGTATCCGTTCCAGCAATCAATAGCGCGTTCAAACACAACCTCCCCGTTTCAGTTAACCATCACCAGTGAACAATAAGCCATCAACCATCAACAGAGAGCAATTACTGTAATCTCCCTATCTCCCTATCTCCCTATCTCCCTATCTCCCTATCTCCCTATCTCCCTATCTCCCTATCTCCCTATCTCCCTATCTCCCTATCTCCCTATCTCCCTATCTCCCTATCTCCCTATCTCCCTATCTTCCTCATCTCCCCCATCTCCCTAATCTCTAACACTAATATCCAGCGTAAAGTCCGTCCCTGGAGGAGCCGTGACATCGATCGCGTAAGTTCCCCCGATCGTCAGCTTCGATTGAGACACCACGACCCCCGAAGCACCCTCGACGAAACGACCATCTGGCCCCCGGACACTCAGGGTGACGGGCCCGCCGTTGACCTCAGCCGCTAACACCTGCCCCTCGTTACCATTCACCAGATAGCGCCGAATCACATTCCCCTCAATCCGAGCAGAAATGGTCGTTCTAGTTTGTCCAGGGGGAAAACTTACCCGTTCCTCTTGCACACCCGCCGGAGGGGGAGAGGGGGAAGGAGAGACAGTGGGGGAAGGAGAGGGAATAGTCGGACTGGGGGATGGTTCCGGTGGACTGGCAAGCCTGACCTCAACTTGGTAGTCGCTTTGTCCAATCCCTTTAATCGGACGTAACCGTAAATAGTATGCCCCGGTGTAAGGTAATGTGCCCTGCCAGTAGGACACTCGGTTTGCCCGATCGCCCAGCGGCTCTCTATTCGGCCCTAAAATTGTCATCAGCACCCCTTCCCCATCCAAAACGGCAGTCAATTGATCTTCCTGCTCAGCGGCAATGATGTAGTCGAGGGTTTCATTCTCTTTCAGAGTGCCAGTTTTGACGATCGGTTTCCCATCCGGAGCAATCTCCAGGCGTTGACTGTAGTTCACCGGATCCGGGGTCGGTTTAATCGTCGGAGTTGTGGTTGGCGTTACCGTTGGGCTGGGTGTACTGGGAGTAGGGCTAAAGGTAATCGAAGCCGTTGGGGTGGGGGCTTGAGGATTAAAAATCGTGCGAACAAGAAGCCAGGAGCCAATCCCTGTTAAGGCGATAAAGGCAATCCCTAATACCAGCACTGCCCAAGGATCATCCCAAAGTGAGCTACGGGGGGCTTCGATCGTCGGTCGAGTCGCAGAACGCTGGTTGGCTGGAGCGACGGGGGCTGTAGTGTTCGAGGCAGGACGACGACCAACGGCAACCGTGGGAATCCGGGATAGGTCGGGATTGGTAGGGGGTGGGGGAGTAGGATGCGGTGTCACGATCGGCGGTTGATAGGTTGGCGGCGGAGTTTGGGTTGGAGGATAGCCACCACCCCCCGGAAGTGCTTGTAAGGCTTGGACGACTTCACTCACCGATTGATAGCGATCGCTGGGACGATAGCTCAACATCCGGTTCAAAACTTGGGCAAATCCGGGAGTCACTGTTACCCAGCGTTGCCAGTACCAGGTCATGGTCGAGTCATCGAATAGTTCCTGTGGCTCCCGTCCAGTCAATAACACGACGGCTGTGACTGCCAGGGAATACAGGTCACTACTGGGATAGGCTTTACCCGTTTGGATCTGTTCCCAGGGGGCGTAGCCCAATTTCCCGACCGTGGTATTTTGCGGCATGGTCATGCCCACACCCTGCAAGCGGGTTGCCAGTTCTTTCACTACGCCAAAGTCGATTAAAACGGGTTTGCTATCCTGTTGGCGCAGAATAATGTTGTCGGGGGCAATATCGCGGTGAATGATGCCTTTGCTGTGGATATGCGCCAGCACCGGCAGCAGTTGCCGCAGCAGTTGTAAGATTTCGGTTTCGGAAAAGGCAATTCCCTGCGTCCGTCGCTGATCCAGTAACATGCGGTAGGTTTGCCCATCCACATAATCCTGCACTAGAAACAGCCGCTGGTCTTGCTCAAAGTTGGCGCGGAACTCCGGGATTTGGGGATGCTGAATTTTGTAGAGAATTTCGGCTTCACGCTGGAAGAGTTCTTTTGATTTATCGAGGGCGTAAGTTCCCCCTTGAGCTGGGGTGAGTTCTTTCAACGCACAGAGTTCGTTAAATCGCCCCTGATCCTGAGCTAAATAGGTGCGACCAAAGCCTCCCTGACCTAGTACATTCAGGATGCGGTAGCGGTTCTGCAAGACGGTATCGGTGGGCAGAGGGGGGAGCATGGGGAGTTAGGGAGAAAGATGGGGAAGGTGAGGAGGATAGGGAAGGTGAGGAGGATAGGGAAGGTGAGGGATTAACTGCCAAGTTTGGCTTTGACGATCGCCTGCACTTTTTGACCATCGGCTTTGCCTTTAAGTTTCTGCATGGCGGGTCCCATAACTTTGCCCATATCCTTGGCAGAGGTGGCACCGACTTGGGCGATAATTTCGGCGATCGCCTGCTCCACTTCTTCGTCAGAAAGCTGCTGAGGTAAATACTCCTCCAAAATGGCTAATTCCTGAGATTCCTGAGCGGCTAACTCGGCACGTCCAGCCTGTTCATATTGAGCGATCGAATCTCGCCGTTGTTTGGCCAACTGTACTAAGATTTCGATCTCCTGTGCCTCGGTCAGTTCCTCCTGTCCTGAGGGACGGACGCTGACTTCCTTTTCCAAAATCGCTTTTTTAATGCTGCGAACGGTTTCTAAGCGGACTTTATCTTTGGCTTTCATCGCGGTTTTGATGTCTTCGCCAATCCGGTCTTTCAGGCTCATAGCATTCCCCCTGGTAAAGAAATCATTTTAACTTCTAGGTTGCTAGGTTAACTTCACTCAACTTTTTGGCATAAATCCATACAGTAATCTCAGAAAATTCCTGGGGGATGTTTGCAAATCCCAATGATAAGATTGCGATGAATGCGTTCAAGACCACACCGTGATTCCTTCTGTAACTCTTCCTCTTCCGACAACCCTGCCGTCTTTGAATGACAACAGTCGTCTGCGGTTGCTTTCTGGATCAGCTAACCTCGATCTGTCTCAAGAAGTGGCTCGTTACCTGGGTGTTGACCTGGGGCCGATGGTTCGCAAACGGTTTGCGGACGGTGAATTATATATTCAAATTCAGGAGTCGATTCGCGGATGTGATGTCTACCTGTTGCAACCTACCTGCCGCCCGGTCAATGACAATCTGATGGAACTGTTGACGATGATCGATGCCTGTCGGCGGGCTTCGGCTCGGCAAATCACGGCGGTAATTCCGTATTACGGATATGCCAGAGCCGATCGCAAAACGGCAGGGCGGGAGTCGATTACGGCTAAGTTGGTAGCGAATTTAATTACCCAGGCCGGGGCGAGCCGAATTCTGGCGATGGATTTGCACTCGGCTCAGATTCAGGGCTATTTCGATATCCCGATGGATCATGTCTATGCGTCTCCCGTGTTATTGGATTACTTGAATAGCAAGAAGCTGCATGACCTGGTCGTAGTGTCGCCCGATGTGGGTGGGGTGGCGCGGGCGCGGGCATTTGCCAAGAAGTTAGACGATGCTCCTCTAGCCATCATCGATAAGCGCCGCCAAGCTCATAATGTGGCAGAAGTGTTGAATGTGATTGGGGATGTTAAAGGCAAGACGGCTGTTCTGGTTGATGACATGATCGACACGGCTGGAACTATTACGGAAGGGGCTCGCTTACTGAAACAAGAAGGCGCACGCCAGGTCTATGCCTGTATTACCCATCCGGTCTTCTCGCCGCCCGCGATCGAGCGGTTGTCGAGTGGCATCTTTGAAGAGGTGATTGTGACCAATACGATTCCGATCGCAATGGAAAATCGGTTCCCGCAATTAACGATTCTGTCGGTTGCCAATCTGCTGGGTGAGGCGATTTGGCGAATTCACGAAGATAGCTCGGTCAGCAGCATGTTCCGGTAGCGAACGAGCGGCAATTAGATAGTTAAGCCATTTGTAGGATTTTTTCAGTTAACTTCCCACAAATGGCTTAATTGATTCATATCAATTAATCAACTGATATTTCCCGGTTCACTGCCTATGGCAAATAATCTAAGCAGGCGGGAGGAACGAGCCGGAGTTCACCGGAGCGGAAGCGATCGCAGTCTACCCACAATCCGGTAATTGGGGTGTTGCCGACATCTTCTAAAAAGATTAGTTGTTCCAATTGATAAAATTTAGGGTCAGCAAAATCACAACGATATAGTTGAATGACTTCATGCCCAGGGTTGCCATTGTAGACAAATAAATTTTCCAGACAACCCAAATAGTGAATATTGGTCAGTTCTGCCTGAATTTCCTCCTGAAACTCGCGCTTCAGAGCATCAAGACTGGTTTCACCAAACTCAACTCCGCCACCGAGTGCCCGATAAAATCGATCTTGTTTGACCGAGTCGTAACCTTCAGCCACAAATAAGCGATCGTGGTGTTGAATCAACCCTAAGACCAACACCCGAATGCGATTGGAATTACCCATATTGAGCCGATGTGATCTGCGATGTAGTAACTCATAGAGCTACACCCGATCGCCGAATGACTACGGAACAACTAATTAAACTGATGTTCGGATAAAACATCGGAGCGGCTGCGGCTGTCACCGGTCGGCCAGTCTTCGTTTTCGCCACCAATGATGACCCGTTCTAACGTGACATAATCGCGGCTGAATTGTTTTAAGGCATTGATCAACACATCCAGGGCGATCGCGTCACTGGTACCCAGATCGAACCAACAGCGCCCCCAGTTGCTCTCGTATTCCAGATCACCCATGTTGTGCATTAGTGCCAACATGCTGCTGTCGGCAGTGTCTTCGTCATACTCCATGTAGCTGATCTCCAGTCCGGTGTCTTGCACCTGGAGGTTTTCGGCATTGAACCCACCCAATTTCCCCAGGAAAAACCAGGAGTCAAACACTTCTTCGACGTACTGTTTTTCCATTTCTGAGGGAACAGTGCTGAATTCGATCCAGATCCAGACATTAAAGGGGTCAAATTCCCGAAACTGTACTTGCATGAATTATGAGAACAACCAATAGCTAAACGATCAGGGAATTATTCTAACGTTATCCCCGATCGTTTAGGCTTTCAGGCGTATAGCACTCCTATTTGGTCGTGGCGGCACCGTTAAGCCGTTTTTGTGCCCGGTTAAGGTCGCGCTTCATTTGTTTAACGGTACTGGGAGGGAGTTGCTCTTGTTTAGCCAGGGCTTGATTGATGTAGTTCACGGATTCCTGATAGTTGCCTTTTTTCGCCAGGAGTTGGGCTTTGAGATAGAGAAAATCGGGATTGTTGGGAGCCTGCTGTAAAGCTCGATCGACCGCCGTCATGGCTTGATCATACTGATCGAGTTCCCGATAGCCGATCGCTAATCCCCAATCGGCTAAATAGCGAGGACCGGCATACTTATCGAGTCGTTCCATCGCTTTTTTCGAGTCGGCGAAGGGTAGATTTAACCCGGCATACAGTTCGATAAAGCCTTTAATCAGATTAAGTTCGGGGTCATTGGGGGATTGTGCTTCTGCCGTCTGCAAGTAATTGGTCACGGTTTGCAGCTTACCTAAGGCATGGGGAATCCCCTTAACGGTTCCTTCCTTAGCAAAGACATAGGCTCCATCCAAAAATTCTCCGACAGCCAAATAAAGATTGCCCCGTAACGGATCCCGGCTGAGCAGTTGTTGGGCGGTTTCCCGAGTCTTTGTCGCGTCAGCCTGAATTTGGGTGAGAATCGCCGTTTTTTGATCATCCTTTGCCCCATCCAGTTTGGCGAAGGCAACCAGCGATCGCAGGGCATAGGCTAACGGTTCATTCGGTTCAGCTTGAGCTAGTTGAGTTTCTGCCGCCTTATAATCTCCTTGCTCAAATAATGCCCGGAAGGCGGCTTCAGTTTTGTCGCCAATGGGTCTGGCATTGGTGGTGCGGAAGGGATCCTTAGCAAACGCGGAGCCTGCCCAAAGGTTTGTTGTAATCAGCGCGACACTGGCAACCCGCACTAAGGTTTGCAGGTGGTGCTTCAGGTGGAGTTGTTTGGAAGCGGTAAACCAATCAGCCATAGGTTAATGTTCCGATCGTTGGTGGTTATACTATCCTGTAGCCTATGATAGGCAATCCACAACGAGAGGTGTTTCCCGTGAGGAATTGATCAGGTTGGGCATAATGAAGTAGGCAGCATGGCGCATATTCATGGGAGGATCTGACGCAACTTCCTGCGACAAGTTCCAACCCATTTAAGTTCCCATGCCGCGATCGTGGCTATTGCGTCCTCACTCGACTGATTCTCAATGCTGATTCTGAAAAACCTGACCTACCATCCTGCTGCCAGTCCTACCCCGATTCTGAAAACGATTAATTTACAAGTGGCTCCCCAGCAATTGGGGCTAATTGTCGGTTCCAGTGGGTCGGGAAAAAGTACCTTGCTAGAAATTTTGGCAGGGCTGGCGACCAAAACTCGGGGCGGCATTTTTTGGCGGGAGCAGGAATTAACCCCGTTACATCTTCAACAGTTGTGTGGTCTGGTGTTTCAGTTTCCGGAGCGCCATTTCTGTGGTGGGACGGTGTTAGAAGAGTTGCGTTTGGGACATCCCGAACTCCTGAGCGATCGGATTCAGGAAGCATTGAATGAAGTGGGTTTAGGTCAACTGCCCTGGAGTACCCCCCCGGAAGCCCTGAGTGGAGGGCAACAACGCCGGTTAGCCTTAGCGGTGCAACTGATTCGGCAACCCCATTTACTATTATTGGATGAACCAACGGCGGGCTTGGATTGGTCGATGCGGCGGCAACTGGTGAACTTACTCGCCAAACTCAAACAGCATTGGAGTCTGTTAGTGGTATCCCATGATGCCGGAGATCTGTTAGAAGTGGCGGATCATTGCTGGACATTGCACCACGGGACATTGATGTCGGTGTCACCAGAGGCGTTAAAGGCTCAGTCTGCTAAAGCCGAATTAGTCTCAGGATAAAACTGATCTAAGGCGATGAGGGTATGGAGTAAGACATTGGCTCCCTGCACACAGTGTTCCGGAGCGGTGTATTCTGCTTCCGAGTGACTGATCCCCGATCGACTAGGGACAAAAATCATGCCCATGTCGGTACAGCGTCCCATCTCCAGGGCATCATGTCCGGCACGACTGGGTAAGGCACAATAGCTCAGATCAAGTTGCTGACAGACCTGGGCGATCGTGGTTTGAATATGCTTTGCGGCTAGGCTGGGTTCAACACAGAGTAATGGTGTAGTTGTAATGTTGGTTTGAGTGTGAGTCGCAATGCGATCGATCTCAGTTTGTAACTGTTGCATCATCGCTTGCAAACCGGCAGACGAGAGATCGCGCAAATCAACCGAGAGTTCCACTTGTCCAGGAATAATGTTGACCGCATTCGGGGCTACCTCTAAGTAACCCACTGTTGCCACGGGTTGGCTGGGTTGCTGCTGGGCAATCTGTTGGACCGCTAAGATCAGGTGAGCCGCTGCCACTAAGGCATCCTGCCGTAGATGCATGGGAGTTGTACCCGCATGGTTTGCCTGTCCGGTAATCGTGACTTTATGGCGCTGCATCCCCACCACTCCTTCGACAACCCCGATCGCCGTTTGTTGGTGTTCTAACACAATTCCTTGTTCCACATGTAGTTCCACAAAAGCAGCCATCTGCGATCGCGTTTGTTGGGCAGTGGTGATGGCATCCCAGTTGCCGCCAATGGTGTCTAAACAGGTTTCAATAGAACGACCAATTCTGGGCTGATAGCGTTCTGGTGTATTGGTTAATACAGTGCCTGCGATCGCTTGACAACCGATCATTGAGCTTTCTTCATCGGTGAAGACAATTACTTCTAAAGGATGCTGGAGTTGGATCTCATGTTCACGCAGGGTACGAACTATTTCAATCCCTGCCAGAACTCCTAACACACCATCAAATCGCCCCCCGGAGGGAACGGTGTCAATGTGGGAACCGGTAGCTAACGCCGGAGCCTGAGGAATGCTTCCGGCATATCGACCAATTAAGTTACCCGCCGCATCAATCCGCACCGTCATGCCAGCTTCACTCATCCATTGTTGGACTAGATAACGGGCTTGTAAGTCTTCTGGAGTAAAGGCAAGCCGCCGGATACTGCCAGTGGGTTGTTGCCCAATTTTGGCAAGGCGATCGATGCGATCCATCAGGCGATCGCGATCGAGGCTAAGGCGGGATAGAATACTGGCTGTAGGATCCATAAACGCAGTCTAAGTGGATCAGTTGTGCTAGAAAAACTCGATCAACGTGGCGATAGAGATTAGCAATATGACGAATATTTTAGCTAAAGCGTGACCGCATTGATTTAAGTACAACCTATCAACATCACGAACACCAATGACTCAGGCAGAAATGGCAACAAAGCGGGTTTTTATTTGTGGTTCGGCGTTACGGGGGCAACCAGGACATGGCAACCTGGGCGAGGCGAAATTTATCCGAGAGGCAAAAACGCGATCGCAGTATCGCTTACATTCTGCCCATGATGGTTGGCATCCGGCGATTTATCAAGTGGCGGAACAGGGGATTGCGATTCCTGGAGAAGTGTATGAGTTATCGTTGGAACAATTTGACCAGTTGGTAGCTTCGGAACCGCCCCACATGTATGCCGCTGATGTGGTGTTGGAGGATGGGGAGGTCGTCACGGCATTTCTGTATCCGCAAGAATTAGTTGAGCAGTACAACTGGCTAGATATTTCTGATTACGGGGGTTGGGCAGCTTATAAAGCGAGTCAGCCAGCTTAGAAAGGGGAATGACAGCAATTTTTGCCCCCTGGTAGTCATACGGGGGGCAGTTCGGCAACCATTTTAGGGGATAGGGCTGAGGGCTAAGCAAAGAAGTAGGGTAGATTTCCGCCGTGTACCGGGGTGGTGGGGATGTGAGGCTAGTTTGAAGAGATTTCTGGGTGGGAAACTCAAGCAGCCGTTGGATTAGTCTTCGCTAAAAAGAAAATTTAAGTTTTGTAGTGGCACGATTTAGATCAGGTTGGCTGTTCGTCAAGATGGTAGAGGTTAAACGATCGTCTGAAGTGTTGGTGACTTAATTATTTGCTGTTAGTTTGATGAACTATCCCTATAGTGTGTTGATTGTTGATGCGGCGATCGCGGAACGAGTGACCTACCAACAGGTGCTTGAGTCAGATCAGTCATATACCTATGCAATTCAAGAGTTTAGTTCTGGTAGGGAAGCCTTGCAATGGTGTCAGCGAGGCTTCCCTGATGTGATTCTGCTGGCATGTGGCTTGCCAGATGTTACCGGACTGGATTGGTTAGGGGAATTGCAGCAACAGACTCAACTCAGCCAAATCCCTGTGGTAATGGTAGCAAGCTTGGCTGAGGAAGCGATCGCGGTGCAAGCCGTTCAGCAGGGGGCATTCGATTATGTGATCAAGGAATATTTAACGGCAGATCGGCTCCGATGCACTGTGCAACAAGTGATTCAACATCACACCTTACAGCAACAGATTGACCAACAACAGCAACAACAGCTTCTCCTGGGAGCGGTCATAGTCCGGCAGGCAACATTCAATCAGCACTTACGAACATTGAATCAACAGCTGGAAATGACCTTGAAGGAGCAGGCTAATGGTTTCACCAAAACTCTGGAAGAATTACAGGTGTCTCTGGAAGAACTACGAGTGTCTGCCGACACGTTGCGTCAGCAGAATCATCACCTGGAAGCACTTCACGGGGTAGTGGAAGCTGAACGCGGACGTTATCATGATCTGTTTAACTTGGCTCCAGATGGGTATTTAGTCACTGATACCCATGGCACGATTCAAGAGGCTAATCAGGCGGCAGCCGCTTTACTGGCGCTCCCGTCACAGCATTTAGTTGGGAAGCCCTTGGCTGTTTTTGTGGTTTCTGAGCAAATTCGTAGGTTTCGCGACCAGTTGACAGCATGGCAGCAACAGCCACAGAAACAGACTGGGGAATTTACCTTGCAACCACGGCAAGGACAACCATTAATTGCCGCCGTCACCGTTACGCCGATTTACAATCAATCCAATGCTTTAATGGGTTGGCGCTGGTTAGTGCGGGATATCACCGATCGCAAACGGTTGGAACTGGAGCTACAGGAGAGTGAAGCCCAGAATCGTGCCATGCTAGAGGCGATGCCTGATTTATTACTGCGAATCAGGCGGGATGGAACTTGTTTGGACTGTATTCTGCCGATCGATTTAGAGGCAGATAAATATATTCCAGTCAAGCAGCATATTGCTGAAGTGTTGCCGCCCGAGATTTTGGCATCAACATTAGAAATCATCGAGCAGACATTGGCAACAAACACATTACAAACCCGCGAGCATTGTTTTGCCAAACAGGGACAGATGTCCCATGAAGAAATTCGCACCGCCGCCATTAATGCCGATGAAGTGCTGATGATTGTCCGGGATATTACCGATCGCAAACGGATTGAGGCGGAACGTCGAGAGGCGGAAGCTGCACTACAAAAATCGGAGCAAAAGTATCGATCGCTCGCTGAGAACCTGGTAGATGGCATTTATTTACTCAATCCTGACTATCAGGTACTTTACCTTAACCCATCTGTTGAAACCATCTTTGGTCGTCCTGGCGGCTACTTCTTAATGAATCAACCCCAGGGGTTTCTCGACTGCATTCATCCAGATGATGTAGAGCGAGTTATTCAAACCATGTTCTTAGCAGCCCCCTTACCGCCACGAACGGAGATCACCTATCGCATTGTGCGACCGGATGGCGAAATTCGGTATGTTCGGGATGTCTTTCACTGTATTTATGACCATCAGGGTAAGCTGCATTCCTATCAAGGATTAGTCACCGATGTTACAGAGATGCGACGAGTCGAGGCAGCCTTACGGCAGAGCGAAGCACAACTTCTCCTCACTTTAGAGTTTGCCCAAATTGGTGCCTGGTGGTGGCAGCCGAGTACCGGTGAGTATGCCTGGAGTGGCAAAATGTATGAGCTACTGGAATTGCTGCCCGGATTAGAGAATCTGTATCAAACCTGGAGCGATCGCATTGAGCCGGATGATGTCCAGTCAGTAGACCAAACGATTCAACAGGCACTAGCCACGAAAACAGACTTTACTGCCGAATACCGCTATCGCTTAAACAACGGTAGTGTAGTCTGGCGGTTGACCAAAGGACGAGGAGTTTATACGGAAGCGGGTGACCTGGATTACGTTTTGGGTGTGGTGCTGGATATTGATCAAGCTAAACGCACCGAAGCCCAAGTCCGGCAGAGTGAAATTGTCCTGCTAGAAGCACAACGCATTGCCCACATTGGCAATTGGGAGTTTGATCTGCGGTCTAGAAAGATTACCTGGTCCGATGAACTGTATCGCATGTTTGGGCTAGATCCGGCGCAACCCGAACCGACCTATCCGGAGTATTTGCAGATGATTCATCCTGACGATCGGGAAACATTACAACAGTACGTCACTACCGCGATCGCCCACGGGACTCCCTATACGATCGACTACACTGCCATTCTGCCCGATGGCTCAATTCGTTACCATGAGGGGCGAGGAGAGGTAGGACGGGATGCCCAGGGTCAGGTGATGCGGTTATTTGGAACAGCACTGGATATTACCGATCGCAAACAAACAGAATTGGAATTGCAACGAGCCAAGGAAGCGGCAGAAGTCGCCAACCAAGCCAAAAGCGCGTTTTTAGCCAACATGAGTCATGAATTACGAACTCCGTTAAATGTGATTCTCGGCTTTACCCAACTGATGTATCGAGATACCTCGCTGAAGCCGGAATATCAAGACAATCTCGGCATTATGCATCGTAGCGGTGATCACTTGCTGAGTTTAATTAATGACATTCTGGATTTATCTAAAATTGAAGCGGGTCAATTGACGCTGAAACAGAGAAGCTTTGATCTCCTTGATTTCCTCCAGACTTTAGAGGATATATTTCGGGAGCCAGCCGAACAAAAAGACTTGCTGTTTCAGGTAGAACTTACCACCGACCTACCGCGCTATATTGTCACCGATCCCAGTAAACTCCGCCAAATTTTGATCAATTTGCTCAGTAATGCCATCAAATTTACTCTAACGGGTAGGGTGGTGCTAAGAGTGGGGGTTGGCGTAGGCGGTGAGGCAGGTGAGAGAGGTGAGGCAGTAGTTCCTTTATCTTCCCTATCTTCCCCATCCTCCCTATCTTCCCCATCCCCCCCATCCTCTCTAACGCTCTACTGCGAAGTGGAAGATACCGGAATTGGCATCGCGGCGACAGAACTCCCTACGATCTTTGATGCGTTTGCCCAGGCTCAAGGGGGGAAAGCGGCAATGGAGGGTACAGGATTAGGATTAACGATTAGCCGAAAACTGGTGCGATTACTAGGAGGTGATTTGACGGTTTGTAGCCTTTTAGGTGAGGGGAGTACGTTTAAGTTTCAGATCCCCGTTGGTTGGGCAGATGGGATAGCCGCCACGATCGCTCCGGAATTAACACCAGATTCGTTCCGGTTGGGGTTGGGGTTTGAGGAACGGTCATCCCGGACACGACTGCAACCTACTGCCTTACAAGTGATGTCGCCAGAGTGGATCACGGCTTTATACCAAGCGGCGTTGAATTGTGATGATGAAGCTGTATCACACCTGATCAAGCAAATTCCTCCCGAACAGACTCGATTAATCGAAGGGTTAACCCATTTAACGCGAGCTTACAAATTTGAGGTGATCGTGCAACTCGCTCAAGCCAACTCTCCGTCTGCCTAATCCATCGTTACTCGTGTGGTTCCATGTCTCTCTCTCCTCAACGTCGTTGGTTGCGCTGTTCCTGGATGCAAGCGCCATTGCCTCTGGTTTTGGTCGTGCCATTTGTGGTGCAAACGGTGGGAGCCGTGGGACTGGTGGGTTATCTGTCGTTCCAGAGTGGGCAAAGGGCGGTAGAAGATCTGGCGAACCAAATGATGGCATCCACGGGAGAACGAATTCGCGATCGCCTGGATCGATACTTACACACCTCCCAGGAAGCCCTGATTGTCAATCAGTTTAAGGTGCAGCAAGGCACTCTAAATCTACAAGACTGGAACCAAATTCAGCAACAATTATGGCAACAGATGAGCCTCCATCCTTTGCTGAGTTCGACGGGGTTTTGGCATGAGCAAGGCAAAGCCATGAGTTATGGGCGAATTCTATCAGAGCAGGAGTGGCGGTTTGCAAGCAAACTAACGGGTCAGCCTTTAGCACCGGGTACGATATATCTTTCAGTCAGCGATCGGGGGCAGCGACAGTTTTACGGAGTGGATGCTGAAGGCAAACCTGGGAAACTGTTCTATACCCTCCAGGAAGACTTTCGGCAATTGTCCTGGTATCGTGATGCTAAAAAGATGCAAAAACCAGGCTGGGCAGCTATTTCAGTCAGTCATATTCTGCCGACCCTGCAACTACCTGCCTTAGCGCCAGTCTATAACGCCGGAAAATTTCAAGGCGTATTTAGCTCGAATAATTATTTAGTAGAAATCAGTGCGTTTCTTCATCAATTGGTGATCTCGCCATCGGGGCAGGTGTTTATTGTTGACCGATCGGGTGCGGTGGTTGCCACTTCCACCTTAGAAACCCCCTATATTCAATCCAAGCAGGGACAACCAAAACAATTACTAGCCCAGCAGAGTCAGAACTCCAAAACTCAGAATATTGCTCAAGCCTTAGCCCAGCAATTTGGTCATCTACAGCAGTTGCAAACGCCGCAACAACTTAATGTGACGATCGAGCAGCAACGCCACTTCGTCCAGGTTACTCCCTATCGGGATCCGGCGGGCTTGGATTGGCTGATTGTGACGGCGATCCCGGAGTCGGATTTTTTGGGGCATATTCAGGAAAATACCCGCACGACAATGCTCCTGTGTATTGGGGCATTGGGATTAGCGATCGGGTTAGGGTTGATTACGGCTAAACAGGTGACAGAGCGAATTGCTCAGATCAACCAGGCAAGTCGGGCAATGGCGGCAGGGGAACTGGATCAAGTTCTGACAACCAAAAGTTCAATTCGGGAACTTGCGCAACTTGCCGAATCGTTTAATCTCATGTCAGCCCAGGTGCGGCAGTTGTTTGAGCAAGCTCAGCTAGATTTAGCCGGTTCAACTGAAAAATTTGCCACCATCTTCCGAACTAGCCCTGACCCAATCCTGATTCTGACGCTGGCAGAAGGTCACATTTTGGATGCCAACCAGCGATCGCTGGAGTTTTATGGCTATGCTCAGGCAGAGATGCTGGGGCATACCACGGTGGAATTGGGGCTGTGGCATGATCCGGAGGCACGATCGCAGTGTCGGCAGCAGTTGTTACAACTCGGTAAAGTCTATAACCTGGAAGCGGATACTCGCCTGAAATCGGGGGCAGTGAAAACGGTATTGCTATCGGCAGAACTCTGCACTCTGGAGGGTCAGCCTTGTATTGTCACCATCCTGCGGGATATCAGCGATCGTAAGGCGATCGAACTGGCTCAAGTCCGGGTGCAGAAGGAGTTACAACAAGCACTGCAAGAATTGACCCATCATATTAATAATTCTCCTTTGGCAACGGTACGTTGGGATGAGAATTTTCGGATTCAACAGTGGTCACGACAGGCAGAGACAATATTTGGTTGGACTGCCGCCGAAGTCATGGGTAAAACCATGTATGACTGGCGCTTTATTCATGAGGATGATCTGGCGTATATCAACCAGAATGCCAAGGGTTTACTCAATGGCATTAAATGCGTTTGTCAAAATCGCAATTATCACAAAGATGGGTCAGTGATCTATTGCGAATGGTACAACTCTGTTCTAGTCGATGAATCGGGTCAGTTAGTCTCTATCCTATCGCTGGCGCAGGATGTCACCGATCGCAAACAGTCCGAGCTAGCCCTGCAAGAGAGTGAACAACGGTTACAAGCGATTTTGGATTCTGCCCCCCTAGCAATTTTTATTAAAGATTTACAGGGTCGATATATACGAGTGAATTCTGCTTACGAGCAAATGACCAACTTCAGTCGTACCCAACTGTTAGGCATGACAGACTACGAGCTACTACCGGCTGATTTCGCTGCCGAATGCCATCTCAGTGACCAGGCGGCATTGACCGAAAAACGTACTATCACCTTTGAGGAATCCGTTCCCTTTGCTCAAGGAACGCGTTACCTGTTGGTAACTAAATTTCCCTTGTTTGATACGACGGGGGAACCCTATGCCGTTTGTGGAATTACGGTTGATTTGACCGATCGCAAACACTATGAAGAATCTCTGGAACAGTATCAACAGGTAGTAGCAGCGACCACGGATGCCATTTGTTTACTCGATCGCAACTACACCTATCAACTCGTTAATCCGGCGTATGCTGCCATCCAAAGTCGGGCTCCAGAAGCCCTGATTGGTCGTTCGGTGCCAGAGATCATGGGACGATTGTTCTTTGATACTCCCATCCAGGAACGGATGGCGCTGTGTTTAACAGGTGAGGTGGTCAACTACCAGATGTGGTTCCCCTACCCCAAGATTGGTCGGCGGTTTATTGACATTACCTATGCTCCCCAACTGAATACGGAGGGGATGGTGTCTGGAATCGTCGTCAGTATTCGGGATATCACCTCGCTGAAACAGATCGAAGCAGCATTACGCCAGAGTGAACGTAAATTCAAGGGCGCATTTGATACCCTATCGAGTGGCATGTGTTTAGTCTCTCCGGCGGGAGGCTTACAGGAGGTCAATGCTGCACTCTGTGAATTGTTGGGCTACTCCGAATCAGAACTGCTATCCCTGCGGTTGCAAGATATTGTGCATCCCGATGATCATCGAGTGGGCTTGGAGTTTGCAAAACAACTGTTTGCCGGAGAAGTGACTGGCTATCGGGTAGAACAGCGCTTTATCACCCAAAACCACCGCAGCCTGTGGGGGCTGGTCAGTGTGGGTTTACTCCGTGATCCACAACAACGACCACTGTATCTGATTATTCAAATCACCGATATCAGCGATCGCAGGCGAGCTGAAGAAGCGCTCCGCCAAAGTGAAGCCACCAACCGCGCTTTAATTCACGCCATTCCAGATTTGCTGATTCGGATACACCGGGATGGCACCTATGTCGATGTGCAAAATACTGGCAACATCACGCTGTTGCATCCCAGCCAAATGGTACCTGGCAGCAGCATTTATGATAACTTGCCGCTAGAACGGGCGGAGGAACGCCTGTGGTATGTGCAGCAAGCCTTACAAACTCAGACCCTGCAAATTTATGAATATCAATTAGAGATTGATCACACTATCCACTATGAGGAAGCGCGGGTGATTCCCTGTGCGGATGACGAAGTGTTGTTAATGATTCGGGATATCAGCGATCGTAAATATGCCGAAATTGAACTCCAGCAGGCAAAAGAAGCGGCGGAAGCGGCTAACTATGCCAAGAGTTTGTTTTTGGCAAATATGAGCCACGAGCTGCGGACTCCCTTGAATGTCGTTCTTGGTTTTGCCCAACTGATGCAGCGAGATGCCTCCCTCCGGGCAGAACACCGGGAAAACTTGCGGATTATGCAGCGCAGTGGTGAACATCTGCTGAATTTGATTAACGACATTTTAGATTTATCCAAAATCGAATCCGGACAAATCAATCTGGATGAGAAAACCGTTGATCTAGTGGATTTGTTACGCACTCTACGAGCTATGTTTCGGGAACGGGCAAAGGCGAAAAGGTTACAATTCCATCTGGAACTATCACCCAATCTTCCGGCGGCGATCGTGGTTGATGCTAATAAACTCCGGCAAATCTTAATCAACCTCCTGAATAATGCAATTAAGTTTACTCAGTCGGGGGATGTGACGTTACGAGTCAGTGGCGATCGGGATGTTCAGGATGGGGGAGATAGAAGCAACGCTTTTGCTTCCTCACCGCAGATCACGCTCCTGTTCGAGGTGATCGATACCGGAGTTGGGATTGCAGTGGAGGAACTAACGACCATCTTTGATGCGTTTACACAGGCGCAAGCGGGTCGGGTTTCCTTAGAAGGGACAGGACTAGGGTTAACGATTAGCCAAAGGCTGGTGCGGTTAATGGGTGGGGAGATTACAGTATGTAGTCAGATCAATCAAGGGAGTACGTTTCGGTTTTCGATTCCGGTACGGGTAGCGACGGTAATAGAGACTCCGGCACAGTTGGAGCAACGGCAGGTGATTGGGTTAGCACCAGAGCAACCGGCTTACCGAATTTTGGTGGTTGATGATCAAGCAACAAACCGTCAGATGTTAGTAAAGCTATTAACCGCGATCGGGTTAGAAGTTCAAGCGGCCACCGATGGAGAAACCGCGATCGCGATCTGGCAGCAATGGCAACCGCAGTTGATCTGGATGGATCTACGGATGCCGGGAATGGATGGCTATGCAACAATTCAGGCGATGCGGGCAACTGAACGGCTGCAACCGGATACTGCACCAAAAACGGTAATTATTGCACTGACGGCTCAAGCTTCGACCGTCGATCGCGACAGAGCCCTGGCGATCGGGTGTGACGACTTTATGAGTAAACCGTTGCAAGATACGGAGATCTTTAGCAAAATGGCGACTCATTTAGGATTGGAGTATCTCTATGCGGATATGGATGCTGCCAGTCTAGAATGCCCCAAACTTCCGGGGGGCTTGCTGAGTTCCTCAACTGAGTCATATTTACCGCTTGATGCAACAGCGCTTCAGGTAATGACGACTGAATGGATCACAGCCTTGTATCGAGCCGCATTAAATTGTGATGAAGAGGAAGTGTATCCACTGATTCAGCAAATTCCAGCAGAGCACTCCAGGCTAGTTGAGGGCTTAACGGGGTTAGTGCATGACTATAAATTTGAGGTGATCGTGCAACTAACCGAACCGCGATCGCCCTCTTCGTCGCTGTAGAAGTCTGACTGCCACAAAATTGTCATGTTTGTTGACTAAACTATGAGCGAGTCGTTCTATCCCGATGTTGGGCGGAACTACTACGGCTGTTTCAGTAGCAGTCCAGATAAGGAGCCAGGAGATGGCACAAGCTCAGGTGAGTTCACAGCATAAACTTCTATGGAAAGACTGGTTACAGCGATCGTCGGCAGCCCCCGTTGAGCGATCGCGCAAACCGAAATGGCACTACATCTACTATGTGCTGGCGGCATTTGATGTGTTGGCGATTTCAGCGAGTTTGTATCTCAATCACCAAATTACGCATATTTATACCCAATCCGTTGACATTAACCAATCCTGGGCAACTCGCCTGCATCGGTATGCTGAATTAGGACAACTGGCAGCCGATGTGAATGCTCCCGGCAATGATGTATTTGATTCCCAAAATGTGGCTAGAGAATCCCAACGATTAAATGCTGCCTTATTACAATTTAAGCAACACATTGAGCGACTGCGCCACGAGTTAGAAGCCCATGTCGATCCAGGGCAGGCTGCACCGTTATTGCAGGATTTAGCCGCGATCGATCGGGCGATGGCAGCTATGGTGAGTGAAGCAAACCTGATTTTTACTTATTTCCAACGTCAACAGCCAGAAGCGGCGGGTAAACGCATGGCAACGATGGATCGGAAGTATTACCAGGTTCATCAAATGTTAGCGAAATTACGACAGGATGTGGCGGAGATTCAGCAGCAGGTCTTTGACCAACAGAAACAGGAAACAAATGCTTTAAAACAATATGAATATGGGATTGCGGCATCGATTCTGGTGATTGTGGTGAGTATCGCATTATATGGACATCAACTTGCCCATCAAGTACAAACCAGTGTCAAAGAAAAGGAAGCTTCGATCGACAAACTACAACAGGCAGAGCTATGTTTACGTGAACAAACCTTTCAACTCGAACGATCGTTTACTGAGTTAAAACAAATGCAGTTGCGCTTGGTAGAATCTGAAAAAATGTCGGCGTTGGGGGTGTTGGTGGCTGGGGTTGCCCATGAAATTAATAACCCGATTAATTTTATTCATGGAAATGTCCGTTATGTGGGTGAATACTCCCAGGGATTACTGGAATTAGTGCAGCTTTATCACCAACAGTTTCCCTATGCCTCACCGCAAATTCAAGCTAAAATTGATGCTTTAGATTTAGATTTTCTGCAAGCTGACTTACCAAAATTATTGAATTCCATGCAGGTTGGAACCGATCGAATTCGAGAAATTGTCAGATCGTTGCGTAATTTTTCCCGTCTGGATGAAGCTGAATTTAAACTAGTCAATCTTCATGATGGGATTGATAGCACCTTAATGATTTTGCATAATCGCTTGAAAGCAAACTCTGACCATCCAGAAATTGCTATTGTCAAGGAGTATGGCACATTACCGCATGTTGAATGTTATCCCGGTCAACTCAATCAGGTATTGATGAATTTACTGACTAATGCGATCGATGCCCTGGAGGAAGCGATCCAGCAACCACAGTGGAGCGATCGGCAACCAACAATTCGGATTCGGACTGAAATTGTCTCTCCACACCGAGTAGCAATCCGCATTGCCGATAATGGTTCTGGCATCCCGGAACACTACCGTTCTAAACTATTCGATCCCTTTTTCACGACTAAGCCTGTGGGTAAAGGTACTGGTCTAGGACTCTCGATCAGCTACCAGATTGTAGTCGAAAAACATGGTGGTCAGCTTAATTGCAATTCTCAGATCGATCGGGGCACTGAATTCAGCATCGAAATTCCAATTTCACAATCTTTGGTAAGGTTGTAATCAGTCACCTGTAAAATAATTTGACCGCTCAAGGCATCATGGAAGTAGAGGATACTAAGAGCGGGAATCTGAATTGCTATGAGGATCTTATTGGTCGATGACGACGAGATACTAACGCAAACTTTGGCGAATCAGTTAATCGCTCAACGTTATGCCGTAGATGTGGCAACCGATGGCGAAGTCGGATGGGATTATGCCCAAGCCGCTGCCTATGATTTGATTGTGCTAGATATCAACCTCCCCCGGCTGGATGGCATTCGGCTGTGCCAGCGACTACGGCAACACCAGTATCACAAACCCATTCTGTTACTCACAGCAAAGGGGCAGAGTTCCGATAAAGTGGTTGGCCTGGATGCGGGAGCCGATGATTATGTTGTCAAACCCTGCACGATCGAGGAACTCTGTGCTCGCATCCGAGCGTTATTACGGCGGCAGCAGACGGCGGGTACTCCAGTGCTGGAATGGGGGAATCTGCGCTTAGATCCAGTTACCTGCGAAGTCACCTATCAAGGACAGGTTCTGCCGCTATCTCCGAAGGAATATGGCTTGCTAGAGCTATTTTTGCGGAGCCCGCAACGGGTCTTTAGTAGCAGCATTATTCTGGAGCATTTATGGGGATTTGATGACGCTCCGGGGGAAGAAACCGTTAGAACCCATATTAAACGGTTACGGCGGAAATTGAGGGCGGCCGGGGCAGAGGAAATGATTGATACGGTGTATGGCATGGGTTATCGTCTGAAACCCCCGAGCGAACTGGCTCCAGAGGTGACTGTGCCCGAAGCACCCCAGGAGTCTACGGCGGAACAAGCTCGATTGGCAGCGATCGCCACCTGGGAGCAGTTCAAACCGTCGATGCTGGAGCGGCTGGCAATTCTGAATCAAGCCTTAGTGGCACTACAACAGGGGCAATTGACGGATGAGCTACGACAAATGGCTGAAGGAGTGGCTCACAAACTGGCAGGTTCCTTGGGCATGTTTGGGTTTCCCACCGGGTCAGAATTAGGTCGGCAAGTCGAATATTGGTTCCAGTCTTTTACGGGTCAGCAACCTGCTCCCGAACTGGAAACGCTGGTAATGGCATTACATCGAGAGTTAGAAAAACCTCCACAATCCTCGTTTTGGGATGAACCCGTGTCATCCCCAGTGCAGCCGGAACCTTTGCGATCGCGGGCAGAAATGCGAGTTATCAGCCAGCCGTCACAGGACATTCCCATCCTGTTAGTCGTCGATGATGATCTATCCCTCACCCAACAACTGCAAATGGAAGGCACGAAACAGGGACTTCAGGTGGAAGTTGCCGTGGATGTGGATGAGGCAAGAATT
Organism: Pantanalinema rosaneae CENA516; assembly: GCF_050753385.1. Lineage (NCBI taxonomy): Bacteria > Bacillati > Cyanobacteriota > Cyanophyceae > Leptolyngbyales > Leptolyngbyaceae > Pantanalinema > Pantanalinema rosaneae. The sequence continues at coordinate 2,584 of NZ_JBLZFZ010000031.1, read as the reverse complement.
AAGGTGGCTCAACGCTTACCCAGCGTCGTTTTATTAGATTTGAAGTTTCCCGATCCCCTCGATAGTGGGTTAGTGCTGTTAGATGAATTGGCAAGTCAATATCCCAGCCTGCCCGTGTTAGTGTTTACGGTGCGGGATGAGTTTGCCGATCGCTTGGCAGTGGCGCGGCGGGGCAGTCATCGCTTTATCTCCAAATCAACTCCGTTACCGCAGGTACTGGATGCGGTGCATGACACCCTGAAGCAACGGCAATCGCCCGAAATTAAGGTTCTTGCGGTGGATGATGACCAGACCATTCTGGATTTATTACAGCAATTTTTGCCTCGGTGGGGCATTCGTCCCCTGACCCTCAGCGATCCACGCCAGGTGTGGAACCTGCTAGAAACGGAATCCCCCGATTTGCTGATTCTCGATGTTGATATGCCCTACATTAATGGAGTTGAACTCTGTCGGGTCATCCGTAACGATACGGCGTGGGGTGGTTTGCCAATCTTATTTCTTAGCGCTCGTCGAGATACCCAAACCATTCTCAATCTGTATACGGCGGGGGCAGATGATTATGTCGCCAAGCCCTTTACGGAACCGGAGGTTGTTACCCGGATCTTTAATCGCCTGGAGCGCAATCGCCTGCTCCGCAGTTTGGCAGAAACCGATCCGCTTACCGGGGTCGCTAACCGACATCGATCGACCAGAGAACTGAATCGTTATCTCAATCTCGTTCAGCGTTACCATCAATCAATGTGTTTAGCCGTCATTGATCTGGATCACTTTAAGCAGGTGAATGACCAATATGGGCATGATGTGGGGGATGTGGTGCTGAAGCAGTTAGCCAGCATTTTGCAACGGAAGTTCCGGGGAGAAGATGTAGTGGCCCGCTGGGGGGGCGAAGAGTTTCTAGTCGGCATGTATGGCATGAAAAAGGTACAGGCACTAGAACGTCTGAATCAGGTATTACAAATCGTCCGCCAGGAAAGTTTTTCACCGGATTTAATCCAATCGCTTCAGTTAACCTTCAGTGCTGGTGTGGCAGAAGCCCCCGAGGATGGGCTAGATTTGAATAGTCTATACCGATCGGCAGATGCTGCCATGTATCGAGCGAAAGCGGCTGGACGAAACCGAATTTTGTTGGCGTGATAAGTTTCTTGTCTCTGCCTGGGTTTCAGGCGGCGATCGTTTGTATAATATCTGGGTTAAAAAATAAAATTAGAGATCTGTTTCTCAAATCGGTTACGGCTGGATTGGTAGGAGAATTGCCCCGTTCAACTTTGAACTCTCATTGCCCTGGTCGCCGCTAGCAGAGGATAGAGTTCTATCAACCCCCCCCACCTCCTGGTTGCACGAGTCTGATTCATATCAATGGGTAATTATGAGTGCGAAACGAATTCTGGTTATTGATGACGAGGCAGATATTCGCGAAATTGCCAAAATGAGTTTGCAAATTACCAAGCGGTGGGATGTGCTAACGGCGGCTTCGGGGGACGAAGGAGTAGAACTGGCGGAAGCCAAGCAACCGGATGCCATTCTTTTAGATGTGGTCATGCCTGAAGTGGATGGGATGACCACCCTGAAAACGTTGAAGGATAATCCAGCGACTCAATTGATTCCAGTAATTATGCTGACGGCAACCGGCAATATTGCGACGCAGCAACAATATGCGACCTTAGGTGCAAAGGCAGTGTTGATTAAGCCCTTTGATCCGGGCGTGTTGGGTAATCAGATTGCAGAAGTGCTTGATTGGCAACCGGAATAGCGTCAGGCAATGCGTTAATACTCTGATTGCGATCGACCCGAAATCGATCGCATCAGGCTGATCCTGTGGCAAGTCTAAATCGTTGATGAACTGGGTAGAAGAAGGCTAAGCGCAGCGTAAGGCTGGTAGCATTAGCCCTCCACACAAATGTCACATTTAACACCTAACATCTTACCTAGTTGGTCGAACTTCCCAGTGAGTCTGCCAATCAGGTGTGCCCCCATTCATCAATTGTTGCCCCATGCTACTGATGCAACCTCAATCCCAAACACCCTCATGTTTGCCGGAAGATCAGACTGATTCAACCTTACCTTCTGTCATCAGTGAAGGGTTAGTCAATCAGTTTAAGTATTGGCATCAGACAATTCAACGCGGGATGTATTATAACAACGATTTATATACTTACTTTCAGAGTTATCCACTGGCGGAACGTTTGAAAGCGTATGCCATGGCTTGCGAACATACGGAACGGAGGATAGGAGTTTGTATCACGGTATCGAAAACTCATTATTCCGTATGGCTAAATTTACGATCGCTCAGCTCACCGATTTCAGAGAGTAATGCTCCGGATGCGATCGCACAGGAATTAGTAGCAGCGAAATATCTGGAGGAAGCGTAAAGGGACAAACGCTATCCTAACTGGCTACACCGATGCGAATAAGTTGTGTATTGAGTATCTGTTCTATTTGCTTTTGTTCATCTACCCTCGATCGTCGTTATGCCCTTTGATCTCAAACTCTCACCAACGACCAGTTATTACATTCGTAAGCTACTACACCAATCTGAACCAAAGTTTTTACTAGTGGATTTTTCAGAAAAAGATAGTATTACGAC